>CAYSPK010000051.1:0-5186 GCA_964432905.1 uncultured Candidatus Saccharibacteria bacterium
TTGGTTACTCCAGCTGCTCTGAGGGGACTTGTGAGAGCTGCAGTAGTTGTGGTTCGGACAGCTCTGGCAACTATTAAATTTTCATATGTTTAACAATCCAAATTCACAAAAAAAAGTCTTTTTGTTAGGGGGGGCGGTGCTTCTTGTCGTGCTGGTTGTGTTTGGTTTATATCTCATCCAAAAATATAAGAAGCCCGATCTCTCTGGGGTGAAGTATGTGCAGTCGTATACGGCGTTTTCGCAGAAGGGCGTCAGCGCTGTGTCTGATATACAGTCAGCGGTTGAGGAGGCACAAAAAGATGGCACCGCCGATGCTGTTGCACTACAAAAGGCTCTCCTTGCGAATGCATATTTCGCACGAAACCAAGGCGCCGACCGCCAGCAAGCGGCAGATATACTGAAGGCGATTATCGCAGACCAGAGCCTTTCTGCGGCCACCCGCGGGCTCGCTTATTCGTACATGGCAAGTTGGCTCTATGCATACCAAGACGAGGAGGCAATGAAGCAGTATGTCTTCAATACAGCACCCTATAGTGACTATTTGGCCCAGGCACAGGGAGATGTGACAGAGGCGACCATTAGCCTTTTTGATCTTGCCAACAATATACAGTCGAACGCTTTTAATAACTACGAGTCAGCGGGGCTTTTGGTTTTGAAGCTTCGAGCAGCAGGCGCCGACCCTACAGACAAAGACCAACAACTACTAGCTAAGAGGATCAAGGCTTATGTTGATGCGGGTGACGCGCAGGCGTCTGATGTACAAAAATCCATGTTTTATACACAAAACCCCGGGGCAGTTCTGTTTCTCCACACTCTCAAGAGTATAGCTTTGGCGACTATCCAACCGTATTTCCCAGAAGCTATCACCAATGCTGTGGTCATTGCCTCGTTTGACCAAGCAACTTCGTCTATAACCGCTGCCAAGGTATCGGTGCTTGGCCCATATACGGGGTCGCTCGCGTGCCTTCAATATATTGCGTGGCTCGGATCATCTAAAGGTATAAGTAGCGTCGAAGAAAAGATAGCTACAGTAGCGTCGCTGTTGGCGACTATCGAGTCAAAGGACTTTGCTGCATACGTGCAGAAATTAAGGACCCGTCCAAGCACTTCATATCTAAAGACGAGAACAATCCGTGCGGCGAACCTGTCAAAAACTTTCAAAAATTACCTACTTGCCAACGGTTGGCAGACGTCGGATTTTTCTAGCAAATAAGTGCGCGCGCTTGCCATGACGAGGCACAAAAAGCATGTCGTGCGAGGGGTGGTAATCGCGTGTGTTGTGCTGAGTGGAGTTTTTGCGCTGTGTTTAGCGGACACCCTTCTTGTTGGTGTGTTGTGGAAGTGGGGGTATCCTTCGGCTGCGTACTATTTCAACTATACGAACAAACAGGTTGCCTTTGAAGAAGGTGAGTACTATTTCCTCACGAGGGCGTATGACCTCGACAGGGCGGCAAAGGCCTACCAATTGGTGCTTTCACTTGACCCACAGACGCCATTGGTTCACTACCAACTTGCTCGTATCTATTTAGTGCAGGGGGATTTTGCTCGAGCGACGCATGAGATAAATACTGAGTTGGCGATTAACCCCTACCACCTGCGTTCGCTGTATGTGCGCGGACTCATTGAAATGAGCCAGGCCAACTTTGCTGCGGCAGAGAAAGATTTTAGAGATTTTGTCGCGTGGGCCCCTACCGAGTGGGGAGGATACAACGACCTCGCCTATGTACTTGCTAAAGAGGTGAAGTATAAGGAGTCCGAAGCGGTCATTAGAGAGGCTATGCAAAAGGTGCCGAACGCCAAGGAGGTGCCATGGCTGTGGAACTCGCTTGGGTTGGCACAGCTCAACCAGTTTCACTATGGTGAGGCGCGCGATTCATTCAAAAAGGCGCTCGACCTAGCTAACACCATGACACTCGGGGAGTGGCGGCGGGCCTACTCGGCGAACGACCCCGCTGGCGATATGCAGAGTATAGAGGCCTTCCAAAAGGCTATAGCTGCAAACTTGGAGACTGCGCAGGCTGGAGCAGAATAGATTATGCACACCTTGGGGGATGCTTGCGAAAAAAGACTGCTATCATGACAAATGTACGCCGTACTCTCGGCTCATATTAGAGTATTACTATCTCTACCTTTAAATATGCATATGCGATTCATTAAGCGTGTTGCCAAAAAAGTTCGGGTGAACCGCTCGACAATGCTCTCGCTTGGTATCGTCGCTATGAGCTTGGTGGTGGCGGGAGGCGTTTTCCTTGCACACCCTAAGCACACGAGTGTCGCTTCGCTCCAGCCCGAGGCGGTCGGTATGGGTCAAGGTGTCGCCGCGTGTTACAGCAGTAGTGGTACGGGCTGCAGCGGTGCATATGTGACATATGGCTCGTCATGGGACTATTCAGGGTACCAGACGGATATACCAAACTGTGGGTCAACGGTGAACGGGGGTTCGTATGACACCTCGCTCTATTTTGGTATACAGGACCAAAACGGGAATTGGGTATATGGCCCCCAGAATATGACTACCCAGAGCTATAACTGCGCGAGTTCGGTCTCGGCGCAGTTTTTGGCTAATAACTACGCGCAATATAAAGCCATTCTTTGGGGGGATACGACAGGGACTTGGTACCATCAAGAGACCTTTAGTGGAGCGACGCTTTCATGGGGCGGCGTGCTTGGTGCGACCACTTACTACCCACGCATCTCGGTGCCCAACGGCAACTGCCCTTCCGGATGGACGCTCTATTCAGACGGACACACCTGTTATATAGACAGCTACAACGGTACTTCGGTGTATGTAAACAATATCCAGCCAAATACGAATTACAACATTTGGGTGCACGCAGGAGATCCTCTGAACCCGGATAACCCAACCTCGAACTCCTTCTCATGTTCGGTCTCGGGCAGTCTCTCAACCAGTGGCTGCACCATCGCTGCTGGTCAAACGACCTGCGCGTTTCCTCTAGCGTGGACTTCATCAAATACGCCAAATGGTGTGCGGGTTACCCTTACTCCGCAAGGAGGTACAGAGTTCAATATGTACAACGACGGGAGTCCTTCAAACTACACAGTACCATCGGGGAGCCAACCATACTGGGGGGCTGGGACCCACACGGTCAAACTATATGATTCAAAAACAGGAGGGCTTATTGATTCAAAGTCGATTACCATTGTCAGTGCAACCAGCGCCAACAACCCCTCTGGCACCCTAAGCGCAACCGGCTGTACCATCTCTGCAGGCTCGAGCTCTTGCGGTATCCCGCTGCAGTGGACACTCAATAATTCGCTCTACGGTTTGGTAAATGGCTCCGGAGGTTCGTATGGCAGTGCTGCAAAAAATCTGTATACCAGCTGGAGCGACCCGGCATATTTGGCGACCCCGAGCGGGAATGGTGTGCAAAATGTTTCCTTTGGTTCGTACCTATTCCAGTTGTGGGGATATACCGATGCAACTAATTGGGTAAAGACCGGAGACGCGAACGCATCTGCTGTGTGTGCAGGCGGGAGCGCATGGAACGGCTCTATTTGTCAGGCAGGGGCGACAAATAGCCTACCGACAGGCTACTTTGACTCTGCAAGCTGCACTACCCTGTCGGGGTGGTCATATGATCCAGACAATAGTTCAGCAACGGATAATGTTGCTATCTATACCGACTATGGTACCGGAGCACAAACCTACCAAGGCAACTATGCGGCAAACTATCCGCGCAGCGATGTGAATAATGCCATGGGAGTTACTGGCGACCATGGGTTCCAGGTTCCGACACCGAGCAGCATAAAAGATAATACGTCGCACTCTATCTCGGTCTTTGGAGTAGACAATCAGACAGGCGCACTCAAGCAGCTCTCCTTGAGTCCAAAAACACTCACCTGTGCTCCTGACACGACCACTCCTGTTAGTTGTACCACCCAGTCACAGTGCCCAAGCGGCGACCTCTGCTACAGCGGCACCTGCACCGCATCGTGCCCATCGGGGTACGTCGCATCAGGCGGTACTTGCTGTCCGACAGGATATACCTTCTCGGGTGGTGCATGTGTGCCGGTGTGTGGTACGTCTTGTACCGGAGGTATGCAGTGTTCTGCACCAAACACCTGCTCGTGCCCCTCTGGTACGGTCCAGGTCGGCGGCAGCTGTGTCGCACCACCTTCGATCTCGACCTTCATAGTGAGTCCAACTCGTGTACGCTCCGGCTCACCAACAAAGATAACGTGGAGCAGTGCGGGGGCCGATAGTTGCACCGTAACCGGACAAAATGGTTTTTCTGCCAATGCGACATCGGGCACCAATGTGAGCTCTGGCCCCATCACGTCAGAAACAGACTTTACACTCACGTGTACAAACATTGCTGGGTCAGTAAACGAAACACAAACAGTCTTCCTGTTGCCAACAATTATCTACCAGTAAAAATTTCGCACAGAACTCAAGTGGCAGTACACTAGTGGTATATGCAGGGCGACGAAGTGTTTGCACAATTCCTTCTTGATGCAGGTGTTTTGCCACGCGGGGTCTTGGTGCGCGCTCTTGAGCAAACAAGTCAGGATCACCCACTTGGTGACGTGCTGGTTGAGCAGGGGCTCTTGAGTGAAGAAGACGCAACGCGAGCGCTTGCCAAAGCGCTCAGTGTGCCGGCGGTAGTGCTCCACCACGATGATATTGAGCACGAGGCACTTTTTGCTATCCCAGAAGCATTTTCGCGCATGCATGGTGTGGTGGGGTACAAGAAAGACCATCAGACACTATGGGTTGCGGCCGCTTCACTTGCAGGGGCAGAACAAATAAAAACACTCTACTTGCCATACCAAGTGCGCGTACATCTCACAGACAAGCAGTCGCTCAAGCGGGCGCTCCTGCGCTATCAACGCGAGCTCGCCGAGCGGTATGCGCGCCAGTTGAGCTCGGGCGCGGCTCCCGATATTGCGGTTGACTCACTCCTCTTGCATGCGCTCGCGCAAGGCGCTCGCGCGGTGCACCTGACGCCACAAGATGGGCTTCTTTCGGTTGGATATCGCATCGGGGACGCGCTCCATTGTGCGATGCAGTTGCCAGAGAATTTACGTGAAGGAATCTTTGCTCGGGTGGGGCAGCTTGCTGGTGTCCAGGGGCGTTTTGCTATCCAACATCAAAACAACAAAGTAGTTGTGCATGTTACGCCAGGGACGTCCTATGCGGGGGACACGCTAACCCTACACTTCTC
>CAYSPK010000052.1:0-5021 GCA_964432905.1 uncultured Candidatus Saccharibacteria bacterium
GACATCCCAGGGCTGATTGAAGGAGCTTCAGAAGGGAAGGGGCTTGGTATGAAGTTTTTACGCCATGTAGCGCGGACAAAGCTGCTCGTGCACTGCGTCTCACTCGAAAGTGAACATCCTTTGGAGGACTATGAGACGGTGCATAAAGAGCTCGCGGCATACGAAAATGGGATTCTTAAAGATAAGCCAGAAATGGTACTTTTAACGAAATCGGATACCCGAGATTCTATTGAAATAAAACAAATCTCGGATATTTTTAAAGAAAAGGGCGCAGAAGTTTTTATCGTGTCGGTTCTTGATGATACACAACTAAAATCGATAGGAGATAGCATTGTAGCCAAGCTGCGTGTACTATAGTCCTCATGGACGAATATCGGGCAACTATTGGGTTAGAGATTCATGCAGAGCTCGCAACGTGCAGCAAGATGTTTTGTGCCTGTAAGAATGCGCCCGACGAAAAGCGTCCCAATGTCCATATATGCCCGGTCTGCATGGCTCATCCAGGGTCGCTGCCTGTTACTAATCGAGATGCGGTACATAAGGTGCTCCAAGTAGGTGCTGCCATAGGGGCACAGCTTGCCGATTACACTGAGTTCGACCGTAAAAACTATTTTTATCCTGATATTCCAAAAGGATTTCAAATAAGTCAGTACGCATATCCACTCGTGAAAGGGGGGTCGCTACGTGGCGTACAGATAACCCGCATACATCTTGAAGAAGACACCGCCCGCTCCCAGCACGAGGGGGAAATAAGTTTGGTGGACTACAATCGCGCAGGAGTGCCGCTCATGGAGCTTGTCACAGAGCCAGTTATCCATGACGCTGCGACGGCAGGAGTGTTTGCCCGAGAATTGCAGCTACTGCTTCGTTATTTGGGTGCTGGGGAAGCAAATATGGAAAAGGGCGAGATGCGCGTAGAGGCTAATATCTCGGTCTCCAAAACCGAAAAATTTGGTACCAAAGTAGAAGTAAAGAACCTCAACTCGTTCCGTTCGGTAGAGCGAGCTATAGCCTATGAAATTGAGCGTCAAACGAAGCTAATTGAAGGCGGAGGCTCGGTAATACAAGAGACTCGTGGGTGGGATGAGGGTAAGCAAGAAACCTTCTCTCAGCGCAAAAAGGAGTCCTCAGAGGACTATCGGTACTTTCCAGAGCCCGATCTGCCCAAGCTTATGGTCTCTGAAATACCGGAGTTTTCCTCGGGAGAGCTCCAAAAAAGCCTCCCCAAGCTCCCATGGGTTCTGCGCGAGGAATATCTCGGTATTGGTCTTAAGCCTGATGATGCTGACATGTTTGTACGAGATCGCGAATTAGGGGCCTTCTTTGACGCTGCTCGTGACCGAACAGACCCAGAAAGCACACTTTTGATCGCCAACTATCTTGGAAGTGACATCGCTGGTAGGCGAGAAAAGGGAGAATTGCCCGAGGGGTGGCTCTCAGAGGCTAATGCAAAGCGTTTTTCAGCGCTTATAGGCCTCATCCGTAAGGGGATCCTCTCTTCTCGTGGTGCAAAAGACACCCTTACGCTTATGTTTAGCTCCTTAGAGGGCCCAGAGGCCCTTGCTGAGGCGAATGGGCTTACCCAAAAGAACGACGAGGCTTTTCTAAAGGGGGTAGTAGCAAGGGTTATAGCCGCACAGCCGACCGTGGCAGCTGATTATAAGGCCGGTAAAGAGGCCGCACTTCAATTTCTTGTTGGACAAGGAATGAAAGAGAGCAAGGGCGCCGCTAATCCAACCGTGATCCGCAACCTGTTTATTGAAGCATTGAAATAGTATCGAGCTCGGTTATACTGGTGCTATGGATGAGCTAGAAATATCGGGAAAACGGTTTATCTCTTCAAAACGTGCCGCGAAAGAGAACCGGTACCACGTTGACTATATTGGCCAACTTATACGTGGTGGGAAAGTTATAGGCTCGAAAGTGGGAAGAGCATGGTATGTAGACGCTGAGTCCCTCGCTATCTACTTAGGAAAAGAATACAAAGTTCCAGAAAAAAAGGCCGCAGAAGTCTCAACGGTGTCGGCGCCTGTTGAAACTAGTAAAATTAGTACCCCCGAGCATACCGTCGCTGTGCATATGCCGACAGTAAAGGAATATATAGCCCACGAAGCGCCAAAACTAACCTATATAACTGAAGATGAACCCCTGCGAGCGCCCACGCAACAGACGCAGAGATCCAACGCACCTGCATTTAAACAAGAATTTGAGGCGCAAGACTCATGGGCTGAGTTTGATCAGCCAAAAAAGTTCACCCCTAAGCCCGCAAAAGGCTCTCCGTGGGGGGTGCTAGTAACCCTAGGGGCAATAGGGCTCTTGGGTGCCTTAGCTGTTTCGACCCTTTTTTCATATAGCAGCAATGTTCAAGGTACTGAAATAACCGCATCAGTTAGGTTTACCGGCGTAGAGCAAAAATAAAGACAAGTCAAAAGCAGTAAGCAAAATGCTGGGCACAGCCCAGCATTTTTATTTTATATATACACAAAACAAATCAAATGCAGCGTCTAGTCAAGTAATACGAAAAGCACAGTCCCTAGTGGTAAATAAAGGATAGAAAGCCTAGTAAGAGCAGAAATTATATCTCGGATAGACGAGATATTTAAATATCAAGGCGAAATAACAATATTTTACAACCATTTTAAATATTGCCGATTTTTTTGACCATTTTTTATATTTTTTTGGCAACTTTGTGTGAAATGTGCAGGTGCCAATGCTTCATAATATTTTTTTGATGATCTGTGCCACGTTTTTTAAAATTTGCTGCTCTTATAACGCAATTTTGAGCGTCTTATTTTTACTTAGTCTCGTCGTATCTTAAATATTTATCCACAGTTTTAAATTATTTTATATGTATATATAGAAGAAAAGTACTTACAATAGCTATAACAATATCTTCGAACTAACCGTTCAAATAAAAGATATTTCGGACACATGGAGCAACCGAAAAAAATACTCACACATGAAGGAGAGACGATGCTCAGTGCGCGCAAGGTTGCTGCGCGCTTGGATGTTGCGCCGGACTATGTGACGAAGCTCTGCCGTGAAGGACGTCTTGCGGGCGTGCGCGTTCGCAATGCTTGGTACGTGAAAGAGTCGTCGATTGCTAATTTTGAAAAGGAGCGTGAGGCCGCTCGAGTGGCGCGCTCTGAAGAGCTTGCTGCGGCGCGTCGCCAAGAGCAGGAGATATTTTTGCAGAAAAACAGCACTGTTTTTGAACGCTTTTTCCGTGAACTTGGTCAATCTGTTGGAGGCGCTAAAACCCTTGCTGCTGCTTGCGTAAGTGCTTTGTTCCTCGGCGTACTTCTCTCGGTTGCTCTGCCTCGTATGAGTAATACGGTTGCCATGGAGAGTACAAACGCAGCAGCACTTTCTCAGATCCCATCGCCATTTTTTGGATTTCAGGCGCCGCGCCTCTCATTTTCTTTTGGTGATTTGTTGGCGTATTTCTTTGGTTCTCATCCGTCGGTTGCGTCACAAACACCAACAGCTCAGCCAATCAGCACAACAATCGTGACTACCGCAACCACGACGCGGCCACAACCAATCGCTCAACAAACTCCGACCACGCAGGTGCTGCCACCAACACAAACAAAATCGCAGTCTCAAACAATCATCAACAATACATATCCGGTTATTGAGCGTACTGTAACCTATGTCACTCCTGCTACAACAACCGGAGTGACACTCGCTGAACTAAACGAAAAAATTCAAAGCATCTATACAACAGTCTCGCAAGTTATTTCAGGCTATGGTGTACAAAATACAACAGCTTCAACCGGAGGAGGAACTACTATCATCAACAACCTGACAGGGTCGTATTTGCCGCTCTCAGGCGGGACGCTCACTGGACAGTTGGTGAGCACTGCGAGTGCCACTACAACGCTCGCGAGCGGCATTGATCTGGCAACAGGATGTTTTTCGATCAATGGTGTGTGTGTGACTGGGAGTGGCGCCGCAACTCCTGCTGGTAACACAGGTGAATTGCAATTCAATAATGGCGGCGTCCTTGCGGCAACGTCGAGTTTGTACTTTGACAACACAAATGGTCGCCTCGGTATCGGCACCAGCACGCCACTCTCGACGCTCTCTCTTGGTGCGGGTGGAGTGATTCGTCTCAGTTCAAACTCAACAAACACCGATGGATGCTTCGCGCAGATCGGTACCACGCTGCAGTATTCGAACGATTGCGTCACCTTCCAAAGTTTTTCAGCTGCTGCTGCAGGTGGCTGGACTGACACGGGCTCGGTTGTCCATCTCAGCAATAACCTCGAAAATGTTGGTCTCGGCACAACGAGTCCATATGCAAAGCTCACAATTTGGAGCCAGTCAAGCAGCACAGGTGTCAAAGTGTTTGAGATTGTAAATAGCGCATCGACCACGCTTCTTTCGGTTGATAGTGCCGGGAACACATCGCTTCTGAATCTTTCTGCGTCAAACATTATTGCAAGCGCGATCACGATTGGTTCGTACACTGGTCCACTGCAGGCGGTTAATGGTGCTATTTCAGCAACAAGCACGCTCTCTGTCGTGTATGGCGGCACCGGAGTCTCGGCTATCCCTACCTACGGCCAGGTGCTCGTTGGCAACGGCGCTGGTGGGTACACGCTAACCGCAACCTCTTCGCTCGGCATTTCAGGCGGTGCAGGCACTATCACCGCAGTTGGCCCCGTTGGCCAACAAGTGTCAGTAGGGGCTGTCGCTTTTGCGACCTCAACAGTAGGAAGCGACTTTACCATCGTAGGTGCTGGCAACACGATCACTTTCAATATCCCAACAGCATCCTCTGCGGCGCGCGGTCTTCTCACTTCTGCGGATTGGCAGACATTCACGAATAAGATTTCCTCAACGTCGCTTTCGGGTGGTGCTGGTATCGCTTACGACTCTGCGACTGGAGTTATTACCAATACGATAGGATACCCATTCGTCGGTAATGCAACTTCCACAATGCTCATATTTAACGGTGGGTTGCTCGCGGTAGGATCAACCACCATCAATGGCAACGCAACGACCACAGGCAACCT
>CAYSPK010000053.1:0-4892 GCA_964432905.1 uncultured Candidatus Saccharibacteria bacterium
TGAAATAAAAAGCCTCGGCTTTCTATCCAGCCGAGGATTTTCTAGGTTTCGTTTTGTTCCGGTTTAGGAGGTCATACAAAATCCACGGCTGAATATAAGCTTTGCGCTATCGCCATTAATAACGGCAAAGAGCGCCCAGGACGGCTGGGTCGAATAGCTTTTATTCATCTCGTGAATCTTGTGATTCATGACCCAATAATAACATGGCCGGATATCTTGTCAATACCTGTCAAAGGTGGTATCGTCTCTGCTGGGTTCATCAACAGAAAGGGACGGCCATGCCGCTCGTAGTTGTTCAACACAAGGCGGGGCGGGTTCTCGAGGATATGCTTACCAAGCTGTCCAGGGAACTGCCCGGCATCGTCGCGACGGCGCTCAATACGCCCGAGCACAAGGACGGCACTCTGACTCCCGACGATATCGAAGTCTGGGTGCAGGAGTCCGGCAGATCTCGAGATTATCATCTGGGCGAACCTCTATCCGGAACGCCTCGCAAACCTCGAAGATCGCAAGAAGGTAATCGTGGACGGCGTGCGCAACTTTCTCGCCGTCTTGGTTTTTATTGCTTACCAGCTTTTGCAGTTGAACCGCGGCAAGAAATACGAACTAGCTTTGAAAGTTGCCGAAAAGAGTGAAGAAAAAATGCGCGAATTTTTCCCGCATCTTTATCCTGGCGCATCCGAGGATATGAAAGAAGAAATTAGAGATTTTGTCGCACAAAGCATTAAAGAAAACGTGGAGGATAACGATTACACATCTGCTAGTATGGAGAATGATGGTTACTCATCTGCCCATAGTAATGATCTCGCATACTATATTTATTTGGGACGCTACAAAATAATAAAGGATAAAATAAAAGCCGAAACAGATTTGAAAAAGAAGGAGAAAATGCAGAGTGTCGAGGAGGAGATAACGAAGGAACTTAGAGAGTGGGACAAACGCTTTGATTTGATGGTTGATAAGGGCAAAATGTCCGAATGGGAAAAGAGTTTTGTTCTTTGGAATTTTCTTAAACCGATTAACGAACAATTCCCCGAACGGTATTTCAAACTGGAAGATTACTTCAATTCGGAGTTTCGAGCTTTGCAACCGGAACGATAAGGGTATGTGGACACAAGAAGAATGCCGCGCATTCTTTGCGCGGATGTTTGGGCTTGAACTTACCGACACAGAACTAGCGGGGGTTTGGGAGCATTTGAGCCAAAATCAAATTACGCCCGTATCAAGGCATGGCGGAAATAATGTCGCCTTTACGCCAGCGATGTTGCGGAACCTTATTGCGCTTGCGACCGAGCGTACACAATCATCGCTCCAAAACTCGCGCTTCAAGAAAGTGAGCGAGGAAATAATGCCCGCCATATTTTTCACTTTACTAATGAAGCGGCTCGGCTTGGGAGAGTTTCTGATAGTTTCCAGCGACGCGCCCGATATTGCTTTGGTTAATTTTGACAGCACAAAACCCGTAGAGCCGAGCCGACGACTGAACGCTGTTCCATTGGAGGCAATGTTTATCCCAGAGCAAGCGATAGCGAGCGCAAGCAGCTCTAGCGCGGCGGAAAAAGTAGCGAACCTTATTATTTCCCGAAAGTTCGACAAGCGGTATCCGCCGCAGACAATTTTGCTCGTTACGCTTATGGCGGAGGTAGAAAATCTCGATATGGCGGAATTGTCTGCGGCACTATCGCGCAATGGAGGTAGCCCGTTCAATTCAATAGGCATATTTGTCGGGCTAGGTGGCGACGATTGCCTGATAGCAACTCTGCTTCCAGTCCTGCAGATACACAGGTTGAATGTCGCTAAAGACCTCTCGCCGTTGATGTATTAGCGGGAGCCAGCCCCGTCGTCGTATAATGTTCCTCACGACGACGGGGCTGGTTGTGCGCGCACTGGGCGGGTGGGCCAAGCACATATCAAATTTGCCTGCGCCTTGCGCAGACCGCTGTGTATTGCGCCTCGGGTCGCCTTTTGATTACGGAGCAAGGGGCTTTGTTGTGATAACTTCATTGCCCCTTGTGGAGTTTTCAAAAGGCGACGCAAACCAAAAATTTCCTTGCATTTCTTTGCTCGGCTCCTCCCCCGACCCCTCCGCCGAAAGGCGAAAAAGAGGAAAGGAAATTTTTGGTTTGCCCGCGCGAGTCCGCGAGCGCGGCCGAGGCGCGTTCAGGCGTTCCGCCCGAAGTAGGTTCGAGCAAAGGCTAATATCTCACCGCACCCGCCGGGACGAAGCTTTGGCAAAATCTAGCTTCGTTCTTTAGCTTCGGCGGACACAGTCCGCTAGAGTGCATAACCACTTGCAAAATCTACACTAGTGGTACCATAAGGGCATGTATAACCACATGTATTATGTGCAGGATGGCTACGGCACCATGATGCCGCATGCCTATGGGCCGGGCGGCGTCGACGCGCTTTGGTTCGCTCTGCCCTTTTTAGCAATCTTGGGCCCGTTATTCATTTTAGTGGTCATCTGGAGCGTCTTTTGGAAAGGCCTGGCGCTGTGGCACAGCGGCCGCCGCAATGAACCGTGGTGGTTCTTGGCGCTCCTGCTCATCAACACGCTCGGCATCCTCGAGATTATCTACCTCTTCTTCTTTGCAAAGTTGAAGATGAGCGAGCTCTTCTCCGGCCGCGAGCACCACTAAGCGGCAGTCTCATAAAGCTGGTGACAAAAGACGATATTTTTGGTATCGTCTTTTTGTATTGCCCTTCGTCGCCAAGACTATGAAGGACATGCGCGGTTAGCTCAGTTGGTAGAGCATCCCCTTGACGTGGGGAGGGCCAGGGGTTCGAGTCCCTTACCGCGCACCAAAAGCCATATGCGTGTCCTAGCTATAGAAACGTCCTGTGATGAGACGGGGGTTGCGATAGTCGAAGGAGAGAAGACTCCGAGTGGCTTTGTGTTCCGCGTGCTCGGGAGCGCGCTCCTCTCTCAAGCAGCACTCCATGCACCCTACGGCGGCGTCTTCCCCACACTCGCCAAACGCGAACACGAAAAAAACCTGCCTGTCATTTTGGAGCAAGCAATACAAGCTGCATTAGCAAACTCGGAAAATTCATCTGAAAAAGGTCCTCGGGTCTCCCCGCTCGCCGACAATCTACCAGTCGGCGAGGCGGGGCCAGACCATTTTTCATCTGAGTTTTCCTCGCTCGCTCTCGATGCTATCGCGGTGACGAGCGGGCCCGGGCTCGAGCCAGCGCTCTGGACCGGTATCACCTTTGCAAAACAGTTAGCGAGACAAACCGGCTTGCCTTTGATGGGTACCAACCACATGGAGGGCCACCTTATTTCATCTTTAGCCTGCCGAAGTTTTGGCGAAGGCGGCCTTGGCACAACATACACGCTGGAGGATGTGCAATTTCCCGTACTTGGATTGCTTATCTCGGGAGGCCACACTGAGTTTGTGCTCATGCGCGGCTGGTTCGACTACGAAATCGTCGGCAAAACACTCGACGACGCCGTCGGCGAGGCGTTCGACAAGGTCGCGCGACTCCTCGACCTGCCCTACCCCGGCGGCCCCCAGATTTCAAAATTAGCAGACCAAGCGAGAAAGCGATTCCTAGAAGAAAATCCTTCCTCGCCAAAGCTGCCCCGCCCCATGCTCACCAGCAAAAATTGCGACATGTCATTTTCGGGTCTGAAGACCGCGGCCTTATATGCCCTACGCGGCAAAGAGTTGAGTGGCGATGAAAAAGCAGCCTTCGCCCGCGAGTTTGAAGATGCCGTCGGCGACGTCTTTGTCACCAAGACGCGTAAAGCCCTTATTGAAAGCGACGCAAAGACTTTTGTCATTGGCGGCGGCGTCGCTGCCAACCGCTACCTGCGTGAACGCTTGCAAGCGCTCGTGCTTGAAGAATTCCCAGAAGCTAAACTCTGCCTCCCCGACATCAGCATCACCGGCGATAATGCCACCATGATAGCCGAGGCTGCGCTCACCCACCTGCTTGCGCGGGGAATCCCAAAGGACCAAAGCGAAACGCTCCGTGCCGAAGGTTCCCTCGGCCTCTAACTCTCGCCTAGAGGGGCTATTTATTGTAGAGTGGTCCCTATGGATGATAAGTTTTTGAAGCCCTACGACCCCCAAGCAGTCGAGGCGAACATCTATAAAAAGTGGGAAGATTCTGGCTATTTTAACCCTGACAATCTCGACTACGACACCCTCCTCGCCAAAAGTGAGCCCACACAAACGTTTTCTATTGTCCTGCCACCACCCAATGTTACCGGCACCCTCCACATGGGCCACGCCGCGATGCTCGCGATTGAAGACACGCTCGTGCGCTACAACCGCATGCGCGGCAAGCGAACCTTGTGGATCCCCGGCACCGACTCGGCCGCTATCGCGACCCAAGCGAAAGTCGAAGACATTTTGTATAAAGAAGAAAAGCTCACCCGCCATGACATCGGCCGTGAGGCGCTGCTTGAACGTATTGAAAAATTCACCGACGAGAGCAAGGCGACCATTCTCAACCAAGTACGCCGCATGGGCGCCTCACTCGACTGGAGTCGCTACGCCTACACCATGGACGAAAGCCGCTACGCGGCAGTGATGGAGGCGTTCGTGCGCATGTACGAAGCAGGACTCATCTATCGTGGTGACCGCATAGTCAACTGGGATCCAAAAATGCAGACAACGGTGTCAGACGACGAAGTCGAGTATAAGGAACAAAAAGATCCCTTCTATACCTTTAAATATGGTCCATTTGAAATTGCCACTGTGCGCCCCGAAACGAAGTTCGGTGACAAGTATGTGGTCATGCATCCAGATGACGCCCGCTATGCGGCGTATACTCACGGCCAACAGATAGAGCTTGAGTGGATAAATGGCCCCATCACCGCAACCGTTATTAAAGACGAGGCTATTGATATGCAGTTTGGCACGGGCGTTATGACTATTACC
>CAYSPK010000054.1:0-4821 GCA_964432905.1 uncultured Candidatus Saccharibacteria bacterium
TAGGAATCCGGCGTACTAAAAAATGACACGCCGACTATCTCGGACCCGTCACGCTCGAGCGAGAGCTGCAGGTGGTCTTTTGCTTTGCCAAAGGTGCGCACCGATGTGACCGACACATTCGGGAAGAGGAACAGTGGTTTACTATTTTCAATACCAAAGGGCGAGAGGATACCGAGCTCCTTGTGTGCTTGGCGCACCTCGGCTAAGTCGAGTCGTCGGTCAAGCAGCACCTCGGGCTCTGCTGCTTGGTGCTCGAGAGCAGCATAGGCCGCACACAGCCGGGGTCCGAGCTCGTGCGCGCGCTCCGGCGAGAGTGCGAACCCACCCGAGGCCGTATGCCCACCAAAGTGTTCAAAAATATCACCCGCACCCTGCATCAGCTCGACCACACTCACCGAGCCGGTCGATCGACACGAACCGCGCAGAAGCTCGCCCCCTTCCCGCCCCCAGAGGAACGTCGGCTTGCCGCTTTGCTGCATGAGCGAGTTAGCGACGAGCCCTAAGACACCCGGGCGCCAATTGGGGTTGCCCATGACAATGATGGGACTCTCAGCATCATGCTCGTTTTGAGCGACACGCTTGTTGACCTCTTTGACGATTGAGGCGACGAGGCCTTTGCGCTCGTCGTTAATAGTATTGAGCCGCTGCGCGAAGGAGAGTGCTTCGCCCCAGTCGCTGGTCGCCAATAGTTTGGCGGCGATATCGGGCGAGTCCATGCGCGAGGCGGCGTTGATGCGCGGCGTGATCATAAACCCCACATCGTCCTCGGTGAGCGAGGCGGGCTTAATACGCAAGAGTGAGAGCAGTTGCGAGATCCCAGGCCGCCTATTTTTGCGCATCACCAAGAGTCCAAAGCGTGCGAGCATGCGGTTTTCGTCGACGAGTGGCACCATGTCCGAGAGTGTCGCGAGCCCCACCAGGTCGAGATACCACTTCTCTACTCCGAGCGGGAGATTGAAGCGCTCGCGCGCCAAAACTCCTTGCACCAACTTCCACGCCACACCCGCACCACACAAGCCGTCGAATGGGTATTTGCTGCTAGCGCGCTTGGGATTCACCACAGCATACGCAGCCTCCGGGAGAATTTCTTTCCGAAAAGGTCCTCGGGCCGCCTCAGCTCCTTCGTCGCTGTAGGCTTCCAGACCATTTTCTTCAAGAAATTCTCCCTCCGTATGTTCGAGATGCACCAAGTGGTGGTCGGTGACGATTACGTCGATACCTTTTGATTTTGCATATGCAATAGGCTCGTGCTCGGTGGTGCCGAGGTCGATGGTAATGATGAGCGTCACGCCTGCGGCTACGAGCTCGTCGATACCGCCTTGGTTCATGCCATACCCCTCTTTGTGCCGGTGCGGAATGTAGTGAATGACCGAGAGCCCAATTTTGCGCAAGAAGTCGGTGAGTACCACCCCGCCCGGGATACCGTCGCAGTCATAGTCGCTCCACACTGACACCTTCTCGCCGAGGCGCACCGCGGCCACGATGCGCTCGACCGCCTTGTCCATGTCGGGGAGTAAAAACGGGTCGTGCGAGTCACGTTCAAACTCGGGATACAAAAATTTTTCTGCTGCTTCGAGGTTTGCTATGCCGCGGCTATAGAGCAGGTCCTGCAGCAGCTCGGAGTGGGTGTTGAGCGCCGCGCGCACTTCGTTTGGGGCGCCGTCGCGCAGGCGGTAGGTTTTCATCCCCAGTAGTATATACTGTGGCGTATGGAAAATTGTATTTTTTGCAAGATTGCGGCAGGCGAAATCCCCGCTGACAAGGTCTATGAAGATGAAAAAGTGGTCGCGTTTCTCGATATCCACCCTAAGGCGCCCGGCCACACACTCCTCATCCCTAAGGCGCACTACCAATGGTTCGACGAGCTCCCCGACGAGGAGTCAGACCACCTCTTTCGCATAGCAAAGCGCATCGCGCACGACCTTAAGCAAAAAGACGGCACCGATTATGTCCACCTCTCTATCGTCGGCAAAGATGTGCCGCACGTGCATATCCACCTCATCCCCCGCAAACTCGCCGAGCACGTGGAATAGTTTCTCCAGCAAGTCCGGCATTCGAAAAATCCTTAGCCCCACTTTTTATAGTCGCTTCGCTCCTTAAAAAGCGGCTCGCCCCCACCTGGACTTTTCTCACTGCCGATACTTGCTGGAGTTTTATACTTTCAAAACCTCCAGCGCAGGGAGTGTGCCGCCGCCCGCAAGAAACTCGAGCATGGCACCGCCGCCAGTCGAGACGAAGATGCGGTCCGTATCAAATTGAAAAGTTGCGAGCGCCGCGGAGGTGTCGCCACCACCGATGACCGCTTTGCACGTTCCTTCGACGATTGCCGGCGCGAGGGTGTGGGTCCCTTCGGTAAACCCTTTTTCAAATACGCCTGTGGGGCCATTCCAGAGCACAAACTCACTTTCTTTAATCATCGCCGCCCAAGACCGGGCGGTATTGGGTCCAACATCCATAATGCTTTCGTCCGAGCGTACATCGGCGGTGCCCGTTTCGCGTCGTTTTGTCTCCTCGAGCTCACATTCAACCGTCACGTCTGTGGGGATTATGATGCGGTCATCGGCCGCAAGATTCTCTGGCACCGGCTCTTTAGAAATAAGTGAGCGGCCCACCGGTGTGCCACGCACCTTGAGCATGGCGTTAGCAAGTGCGCCGCACAAGAGCACCTTGGGATAGTGCTCGAGGAGTTTCTCCAGCACCGCCTCTTTGGTTTCAAACTTTGCCCCGCCCACTATCGCGAGCGACTCGGCCGGCGGCATGAGCGCCTCACTGAGGCGTGCTACTTCATCCATGAGCTGCAAGCCTGCAAAGCTCGGTAAGAGTTTGGGCAGCGCTACCATAGAGGCGTGTGCGCGGTGCGCGTTTGAAAACGCATCATCTACATACACATCGCCCAGCGCTGCGAGCTCTTTAGCAAAACCTTCGTCGTTTGCCTCCTCGCGCGGGTCAAAGCGCAAATTTTCATGCATCTCTATGAGCGGCGAGTCGACAAACAGCTTGAGTCGCTCCAAGAGCGGCGCAGTGCGCTCGGCGTCGTTCTCCTTCCCTTCAGGTCGGCCAAGATGCGTGAGCAATACTATTTTCTGCGCCCCGTTTTGGAGCAAGAGCTTGATAGTCGGTACCGCTGCCTGTATGCGCGAGTCGTCGGTGATGCGGCCATCTTGCATCGGCACATTAAAGTCGACACGTACGAGCACCCGCTTATCTTTGACAGGTGCATCTGTTACTGAGCGCAGCGTGATCATACGAGTGTTTTGAGTAATTCAATAAATCCTTCAGCATCGGTGCTCGCATGACCTATTAAAAACCCTCCTACCCCACCTTCTTTGAGGAGTACGGCAGCATTCTCCTTCTCTACTGAGCCACCATAAAGTATTGGGATCTTGAGTGCTGCGGGGCGACCCACCGCATCGGCGAGTGTCTTGCGTATAAAAATAACCATCTCTTGGAGATCCTGTGGCTGCATAGCATCACTCGCACTCTTGCCTATCGCCCAAACCGGCTCATAGGCGATCACTACTCTCGTTGGCTTGGCGCCACTGAGCGCCGAGGTGATTTGCTCGGCAATAGTGTTTAGGTACGCGCCATGCTGGTCGCGGTCTACCTCGCCCACACACAGCACAACCATGAGGCCTGCTGCTTGCGCGCGCTCCACTTGCGCACGAACAGTCTCGAGCGATTCGCCCGCCGCACGGCGCTCGGAGTGACCAACAATGACCTGCGAGGCTCCAAGACTCTTGAGCATCGCCGCTGACACGTCACCCGTGTGTTTTGCATCACCATGCGGCGAAACCGTCTGTGCACCAAGGGCTATAGCACTTGTACCGAGCGCTGCCGCCGTGGCGCTCAGTAGCGTAAAGGGCGGCACGAGCGTGACCTCCACATTTTTGAGCGACCGAGCTTTGCGTTTAAAAGTAGCGACATACCGGCGAGCAGCATCAGGCTTCTCGATGTACATCTTCCAGTTCGCGATGACGGTGTATTTCATGAAGCAATACTACTACACCAAAGCTCCCAGCACCTCCTCGACAGTTGTCTCCCCAAGTGCTGCTTTAAAAACACCGTCTTCAAGCATCGACAAAATGCCTTCGCTACGTAGATATGCCTCAATGTCGTCAGCAGATTCTCCTCGTCGAAGCATGTCCACCAAGAGCATGCTGCGCGGCACAACTTCAGTAAGTATGGTTTCTCCTGAAAACCCACGGTCACACTCTGGGCAGGGTTTTGGAGCATAAAAAGGTACGTCTTTCCATTGAGCTGCTGGTGGAAGATGATCTTCTTGTTTTAAGGCTGTGAGCACGATCGGGAGCCGCACACCGCGTGCTTCAAGCTCGTCGATTTCTTCGCGCGACAGGCGCACTCGTTCATGGGCGCTACACAACTTGCCAACTGTCCGAACCGCCACCACCCCAAGGAGGACTGCGCTCAGGAGTGCCGGCGGCACATGCTCACACAGCGACATAAGTGCGTCAGTGGCTGAAGCCGCTTCAAAACCACCCACGACCAACACGCCACGGTTTGCTGCATGTACGGCAAGAAGCAGCGTCTCTGCATCAAGTTGTGGAATAACCACTATATCTGGGTCAGCCCTCAGCACGCCGCGTACTCGAGTTGCCGCAGACACCGTTTCGCTCTCGGTGACCTGCATCACCAAACGAGACGTGTGCGCTGCTTCGCGCGAGAGCACCGTACATAAGTGTGCTGCCGTCCCGTCTCCCGCAACCAGCAGCAACCCGCTGCGCGCCAGCAATGCTCGGTGCACTGCCTCAAGCCCCTCACCATGTAAGCCTGTCCCCTCAAGAGAGACCCCTGAGAAGTGTA
>CAYSPK010000055.1:0-4763 GCA_964432905.1 uncultured Candidatus Saccharibacteria bacterium
GATCACCTCCTCTATCGAGCGCACATGACGGTAATATGGATTTACTTGGAAGCCGAGGCCTTTGAGATACGCAAGTTCCTCGTGCTGTGTGCGCGGGAGTTCCTCTTCGCTTTGTGCCACATCATATATAAAGGAGTCGAGCTTGCGCGCGGCCGCCACCTTTGGGTCAAGTTGGCGCAAAGAGCCTGCAGCCGCGTTACGCGGGTTGGCAAACAGAGGCTCACCACGCGCCGCGCGCGACTCGTTTGCTTGTGCGAGTGCCGCCTCGCTCATCCACACCTCACCTTCAACAATGATATCGATCGGGCGTGCGAGCGTGAGTGGTACTGAGTGTATGGTGCGCACGTTGTGTGTCACATCTTCGCCCACCACCCCGTCGCCGCGCGTTGCCGCAGTCACCAGCTGCCCCTTCTTATAGGTAAGCACAATTTTGAGCCCATCAATCTTAAGTTCACAAGTATACGTCACGGGACCTTGCGCAAGTTTACGCACGCGCACGTCAAAATCGCGCATGTCACTTTCTTCAAACGCATCCGCAAAGGACCACTGGGGCACTTGGTGCTCAACTTTAGTGAATGCGGCTATCGCTTCGCCGCCCACGCGCTGCGTTGGCGAGTCGGGCGCGCGCAGACTCGGGTACCGTGCTTCTATGCGTGCTAGCTCCTGCTCAAGTTCGTCGTATGCAGAGTCGCTTATCTCAGGATCGTCGCTGTAGTAGCGGCCCCGGTGGTACACGACGAGCTCTTTGAGCTTTGTGTAACGTTCGGCAACCTTTTTGGGTATCAACATGTATCCTAGAGTACTGCCACAGCACGTGGGACGCAAAGGTCTTAGTAGAACACGATCAAACTGCGCTGGAGTCGGTTGGGCGCGAGCGTGTTGCAGGTATTGTAGCCATCTGCACTGATGGTGGTGCGGCGTATCGGTGTTCCACTCCCCGAGTCGGTATATTTGTGTACTGACACCACCGTACACGGCGCAGCCTCCACACTGGTCGGACTCATAGACATCCGGAAAGTAGTAGTAGCGTCTGTGGCATTTTGGACAATATTTGCAGCAACCAACTGGGTCGCGATATTTTGTTGGTTACAGGTATACGCAGAGCCTGAGGGTGCCACCCACCCCACAATCCACGGCGCGGGGAAAAACGGTTTTGGTCCTGTGTACTTTGCGTCCCAATAGAGCGCGCAGTCAGCACCTGTGTCCGCAGCAAATACTGCAAGCTGCGACTGGGTTGATATTTGCGAGAGCGCGAGCTCGCGCACCACAAGATCATAAATAGCAATACCGATAGCAAGTGCGAGCCCTGCGATAAGTACGCCAAAGAACATCGTGAACCCTCGTGTGTGGTGTTTATTGCCAGGCATAAAAATTTTCACTTTCGGTGACTGTATGAATAATATTTCCTAAATCATTCCACGACACGCGGACTTTCACTTCCAGCTCGTCTGTCCTCCCAGGTGCCAGTGACACAAGAATGGTACGCGTAAAGAGCGTCGGCACTATCGACCCTGATGTCGGTGCATAGGTAAACCAGGCATTCGTGGTGTCATAATTAAGCGGTAAACATACACCCACCGGGTCAGAGGTGCAGTTGGAAATCGTCTTTTGGATAGAATCTATACGGCATCCTACCGCACTTGAGCATGCCGCCAACAGAGATCCAAAAGCAATGGCGCCAGTACAGTTCCCGTTTGGTGCACCCGTGAGGCATGCAGTGTCGCGCACATAACGCAAATATTCGATACCATCCTGCGCCAAATAAATCGCAGTTGTTTGGTCCTTTGCGATAAGAGCGCTTTGCAATCCTTTTGACGCAATTGTGAGCGGACCCGCGATTGCGGTCACAAGGATAAATATCGCAAGCAGTGTCTCGATAAGAGTAAACGCGCGCCGCGCCATATATGTGTGTATCTTATTGGTCATATAGTCGTTGCGTAATAGCTGATTGGAGATGAAATTCGGAGGATTGGTTTGCCGTTACCATCGCACTACCAGAGACGAGCATCGTGACCCGCGGTTGCACCGTGTCCGGCACACAGCCACCGATACCACCTGCCGAGCAAGCTCCTTCAACATAAAACCTCAACGTGGTTATTTTTATTTCAGGAGACGTCAGCGGCACCCAACCGGTCGAAACGCCGTTACTGTTCACGTTGCGCAAAATAGACGTGCCCGAAGAACTACACACACCTGCAGCAGTCCCCAAGCAGTATGACACCTTTGAACCATCGACTGCATAGAGCGCTATAGCGGTTGCACCGTTGGTGCAATTAACCGGCGCCGGGTCGCTACTGACGCTTGCCAGCCCGCAGTCATAATTGAGTCCTGTGCGAATCGTGCGCGACATGCTTTCAACTGCAGCACTGAGGTTCTCTACCGACGAGTTGATGGTCTCCGCTTTACGCATCGCGGTTGAAAGCGCCAAGAGTGCCCCGAGTGCAACCACCATCACAATAGTGAAGAGCGCTACTGACACCAAAATTTCCACCAATGTGAATCCGCGTCGCATAGTTAACATGATGCTGCTCCTGTTTTTAAGCGCGCAATAGTGACCCCGGTATTTGTACTCACGCTCCCAACGCCACACACAGACACTTGGCCGGTGAGTGACACTTTGACGACGCGTGAGTCGCCATTAATCGCACGCACTTGGATATAGGCATTTATGAAGTTTTTAGAGACGGGAGGAGTGACAGCTGCCCCCGCGTTGTATGCAGCAAACAGGGCATCAGGGTTAGGGCGCTTCACGAGCACATTAATAACATCAAGACGATGCACAGCTGTTGAATCATCAGTGGTGTTGGTACCGTCTTGTTTTGAGCTGCAATACCAGTTGGCAGTTCCCTCGTTACTCACCAAACAAACCTCGTGGACAATGAACGTGTTCTGCACCGTGAAGGTTTTGAGCTTTATCACACCCGTATCAAGTTCACCACCCGGGGGCAGTGTTGGGTCAGAAAAGATAAAGTAGCTGTTCGTGCTGTTTCCAAACGAGATACCGAAGGTTGGTCCAAAATTACTTGAGCCCGAGCTGTTTTGTATAACCGAGGTGCCATACACCTGCGTCTGGCGCACCGAGAGCGCCACTTGGTAGGCGAGCGCGCGCATAAGAGTTGCTGAGTCAAACTTTGACTGATTGTTGATGAACGCGAGCGTGATGAGCGACATAATAACCAGCACCACCAAAAGCTCGATGAGGGTGAACCCAGCTGCTATGTGTTTTTTTGTTTGCATATCAATTAACAGCCTGCGGCATAGGCGCCGGTACCATAGTAAATATTATTTGAGCCATCGACCACTCCAGAAGCATTCAGACACTGTCCGGCGCCATTTACACCACCCAAACAACGGCCATTGCGTTGGATCACCTCTCGTGAAGCTGAA
Source organism: uncultured Candidatus Saccharibacteria bacterium (assembly GCA_964432905.1). Lineage (GTDB taxonomy): Bacteria > Patescibacteriota > Minisyncoccia > Phycocordibacterales > SBAW01 > GWA1-54-10. Next base: position 3,388 of record CAYSPK010000055.1, read on the forward strand.
AAATTGTTCATGTTTTCTGGTGTCTTCCAGAAGAGGATGCAGTACCTCGCGCCCGTATCAGATATATAGAGATATCCCGCATCAACATTGCTAACCGGCAGCGGATCCTTTGGCACAGTCCCACTAGGGAAATATGTGGCAAGCTCTTGCGAAAGCGTGTTACTCCCCACTGCGCCAGCACTAGAGCACAGCACGTTGGGGCCATAGAGCGTGCTGTCAAAACTTGTCCATCGTGTTGCAGCCACGCCGCCCATAGAACAATTGGTTATCGGATAGTGCCCATTGTCACGATAGTACTGCTCGACGGCGGCCTGCATCGTGTCTAAGTCCTTAAGACGTCGCGCATCGCGTGCCTTCACTTGGGCGGAGTTGAGGCTTTGTATAACAATAACAAACAGAACGCCAATGATAAAACAAACAACAAGTATTTCTATAAGCGTAAAACCTCTTCGACTATAAGAAAAGGTACGGAAGTGTGGTGAAAAAATCGACATGGAGGAAAAAGACGAGCGCCGCCCCGAGCGCCAAGAATGGCGCGAAGGGTATCTCGCTCTTCATTGTAACGCGTTTTGATACGACCAAAACCACAATCCCCACCGCCGCCCCCACCCAAATACTAAGGAGCAGCGCGGTGAGCCCTTGGGTGAGCCCTACAAGCCAGCCGAGTGACAACTCAAACAGACTGTCTGCCCACCCCATCCAGCGACCCCGTGAGATAAGCGATATAGAAAATAAGGGGAGCGCGAGTAGCGGCCCCGCTGCCAACGGCAACCATTCAACAGCAGGCGCTGACTGCGTCACGTAAGGAACGCCGATGTATCCGAGAGCAAGTGCGAGGAGCGGCAGCGATGCAGACCATGGGATAATCATATGCCGCAAGTCATACACCACTATAAACAGCACGAGGAACCAAACGAGAAGCCAATATACATAAAGGAGAGGACTATTCCAAAAAAATACTCCTAGCCACAGCGCGAGCACGCCACCCATGAGTTCGACGATCGGATACTGCCATGACATGCGAGCGCTACAGTAGCGGCAGCGCCCCCGGAGGAATATATACGAAAACACAGGGACAAGGTCGACCGCATGCAGGGTGTGGCCGCAGCGCATGCAGCGTGAACGACCCCTCAGCGCCGAGCGGCCCGTGTTAAACCGAAAGAGAATGGCGTTGAGAAAACTCCCCAAAATACATCCGAGTACAAATGCGCCCACTCCTGCTGTAAGCCAGATCTCCATTATTGACTCACTGCATCGTAGCAGGTGGTGGCGGTGCCTGCTGGTGCATTTTGCCCTGGACTGGTTGGAGCACCCGACCCAATCGTGCACCCGATGCTTGCACCATTAAAATCACCACTCACCGTACCACCACAGAT
>CAYSPK010000056.1:0-4736 GCA_964432905.1 uncultured Candidatus Saccharibacteria bacterium
GCGCAATACGGTTTTTCATTTAAGTACCCACCATCTTTGCGGGTTATGGAAAGTGTTCAATCAGACATCTATGGTCAAGTTTTGATAGTAAGTTTGGTGTCCGAAAAAGTATCAAATAATGAGGTAGAAAATTCATCCCCGATGGGCGTCACTGTGCGTGAACTAGATAAAGAAAAAGCGTTCACTGCTAGCATCGGAAATATTAATAACAAGCAGAATATAGTTATCAATTCGATTCCTACAACACTGTATGATTCAACAATAGTAATCAGAGGGAAAGGCGTAGAATCAAAATTTAATGAAAAAACCGCCGTATTTAATTTAGGAACTCACACATATAGTGCAGCAGTGTCGGGAGATTCTAGTTTTGATCAGTATTTTTATACTATGCTCACGACTTTCAAAAATTAGCGACTATGCCTCCGTCACGAACTCAAATACTTGGCTGGAATTTGCTTGCCTTAGTGTTTACAGGAATGTTCTGGTTTTTTGCTCTAATTACGGTGGGCATGTCTTCGGGTGGTCCAGATGCAGATATTGACGTAGTTTTAGATGTTTTCTACCCACTTTCTTTTGCATATGTTTGCGCTAGCATATGCAGTATTATTGTTTCGCAAATTAGGCGCTCGCTCGTTTGGACGAAATGGCAAATTTACGTGCCTATCGCACTGTTTTTGTTTCTGCATGTTATTTCTGCTATTTATTCCTATTTTGCTTTATATTTTTTGATTAACAGACAACCATCCTATCAGCAAGTGGTGAGTCAAGAAACGAAAGATTCGACAGCTACTTTTTGGCGCTTAGCGCCTGGTGTATGGCAGTCGATAGACGACCCTCGCGATACTATTGAGATCCGTGCCGACGGCACATTGGTGGAAAAGTATAGTGGAGAGCCGAGTGCTGATTCGACCAGCACACTGAGTGTATTTACTGCTGCAAATCCAGACCCTGCGTTTAGCGGCACATTAGTGCATGGTATTATGTACATAAAGGAAGTGGGGAAGGGCGGAGTGCTCTTTTTTGCTCTCGGGCAACTATCATCTACAACCTTGAGTTGGTCATACACCGCACGAGGCAACACCCTCTCGTTTAAACGAATACACTAAAGGCGTGTAATATAAGCGCTATGGAAACTACCGAACATACGCCGCATCCGCATTTAGCTGAGCGCAGCAAGCACGGGCCGCACCTGACCGCCAACGAGCGCGTTGGATTTAACGGGCGCGTCGCGCTGTTCGTAACGAACATGGTGGGTACCATGTACTGTGCCTATCTCTTTGGGCTGTTGGCACTAGTGGCACTTCCCCAGGCGGTACACGCACACTCGCTCGTGGTGCTTATTAATTGGCTCTCAGCAAATTTTCTCCAGCTGGTGCTGCTCCCGATAATCATTGTCGGGCAGATGATAGCAGCGCGCGCCTCAGACAAGCAGGCACTCCAGACCTACAAAGATGCTGAGGTTATTCTTCAGCAGCAAGACGAGATACGGCAGCTCGTCGAGACAAACACGCGTCTTATAAAAGAGATTCATACTTCAATTACAAAGAAGTAGCTCACTCCAAATTTGGGCTGAAATAGCGTATACTTTATATATATGCAAAAGAGTGTCCGGAAGCTGTGGTCCAGTATGGTGGGCCATCCTCGGTATGTGGGGGGTGTTGTGTTGGTGTTGCTTGTGGCTGTTATTGCTGGCCGCTTTATATTGGGCGCACAGACAGCGGGTACTATTGATGCGGCGGTGCCACATGTGCAGGTTGCTACAGTGGCAGAGCTTTCCTCCCAAACAGGGCCGCTTTCAGTGGTGGGGACTGTCACTTCGGTAGATCAAGCGACTATCCTTGCGCAAACAGCAGGAGAGGTGACCAGTTTGCGGCACACAATTGGCGACCATGTTGCAGCAGGAGAAGTGATCGGTTCGTTTGAAAACAGCTCGCAGCGTGCTGCGGTGACCCAGGCCGAGGGCGCATATGAGTCTGCGCAGGCAGCGCTCGCTAAAGCCCAGGGGACTACAGCGACCAATTCGGGCATCACCTCTTCGCAAGCGCAAAACTCCGCACAAAATAGCGCCACGGCGCTTGCGACTGCTCTTTCGAGCGCGTACGGCGCTCTTGATGACGCGGTGCACACGAAAGCAGATGCGCTTTTTGTGAATCCGCGATCGAGTTCACCAACGCTCATCGGCGTGCTTATACCAAATAGTAGACTCACAAACACGCTCATTGTCGAGCGCGGCGCGCTCGAGCCATCGCTCGGCGCTGCTTTTAGCGCTGCAAATATGAGTGACCTGTCGGCAGGTACACAGACTATGTTGCAGTCGGCAAAGACAATCCAAGCGTTCCTCAATGATCTTATTACGGCGTTTAATAGTGCTATTCCTGACAGTAACTACTCGGCTACTACTATCGCAGGGTACCAGACCTCGCTCGCCCAGGCGCGCAGTGAGGTGAATGCTGCTGTTTCTGCGCTCACGACTGCAAAAAATGCGTACGATGCCGCACAAAGTGGTGCACAAAGCGCATCCAATAGCGCCACCTCGGGCACACAAAACGATATTGCCGCTGCCCAAGCAGCACTAAAGTCTGCACTCGGCTCACTCAATGCGGCACGCGCGACCCTCGAAAAGACCATCATTCGCAGCCCTATTAGTGGCACCATTGTGAGTTTGCCCGTGACGCGGGGTGACTATGTGGCGGCGTTTTCACAGGTGGCGGTCGTTTCAAACCCAGGGGCTTTGTATGTTGAGATCCAGGTGACCCAAGACGAAGCGAGCACGCTCGCGGTGGGGAACACCGCCACTATTAATGGCGCCGTGCCGGGCGTTATTACCTTTATCGCTCCCGCGCTCGACCCGACAACTGGCAAAATCCAAGTAAAAGTAGGGCTCACGGGAGACACCGGGTCGCTCACGAGCGGCCAGGCGGTAACCCTCTCACTCGCACGTACCGTTGCGGCACCAACAAAAGACAAAGTGAAACAACTCACCATCCCGATCGTCGCTGCAAAAATACTACCAACAGGTCCGGTTGTGTTTACGGTGAGTGCAAGTTCGACCTTGGTGGCACAGCCCATCGTGCTCGGCGCTATCTTGGGTGACCAGGTGGTGCTCGCGTCGGGGGTTACGCCTGAGGTGCCTATTGTGAGCGACGCACGAGGCCTTTCTCAAGGACAAACAGTGATTGTTGATACGCGCACACCATAAGTATGTTGTGGCTCTGGCATTTTTTTCTTGAAAAGAGACAGTTTAGCTACGTGCTATTGACCGCACTCTTAGGCGCTGGTCTTTTTGCGCTTCTCCAGATCCCAAAGGAAAACTATCCTCAAATCACCATCCCGGTTGGTTTTGTGGTAGTCACCCTACCAGGCGCTTCTGCTGCTGACATGGAGACACTGGTCACCAATAAGCTCGAAAATCAAATCTCCGGCATCAACAATATCGATACAATAACCTCGACCTCTGGTGATGGAGTCTCCGAGGTGTCGGTACAATTCACGGCGAATGCCGATATTACACAGTCTATACAAGATCTCCGCGATGCTGTCGCGAAAGCGGTGCCAGAGCTGCCCACAGACGCTTCTGCCCCCCAAGTCATTAAAATGAATTTTAATGATATGCCCATTTTGGTCGCTTCTGTTTCAGGAGATCTTCCTCAAACCGAGTTTGCTGCGCTCGGGACGGAGCTAAAAAATGAACTTACCAATATCAACGGTGTCTCAAAGGTTGATGTGGCTGGTGTTCCGCCGCGTGAGGTAGATGTAGTGGTGCGCCAGGCGGCACTCGCGCAGTACGGGCTCACCCTCCCGGGGATCATTGGTGCAATTGCTGCTGCGAACGTGTCCCTTCCTGCGGGGAGTATCACCATGCGCGGAGTCGATTTCGATGTGAATTTTAAAGGGGGTATCACGGACCCTGCAGATATTGCAAATGTTGCGGTAGGGCAAAAAGGAGGTTCTCCTATCTATCTGCGAGATGTTGCACTCATCTCCAACGGTCTCGCACCCGAGACGACCTACTCGCGCCTTTCGCTCGCCGGCAAACCGTCGCAGCAGGCGATTACGCTGACGGTATACAAACAGTCTGGTGCCGGCATACAAGCAACAGCGAATGCGGTGCGCGCAAAACTCACCACGCTGCAAGACACGTCACTGAAAGGTCTAGAGCTTTTTATCCCACCCACGACTGATGCAGGGTCTGAAGTGGGCAAACAATTGGGCGATCTTACCGAGACGGGCGTCATCACTGTCCTTTTGGTGATGATGGTGCTCTTCCTTACCATTGGGTGGCGCGAGTCGCTCGTTGCGGCGCTCTCTATCCCGATATCTTTCCTTATTGCATTCCTCGCGCTGTTCCTCACGGGTAATACACTCAATTTTATTTCGCTCTTCGCCCTTATTCTTGCGGTCGGTATTTTGGTTGATTCAGGTATTGTGGTGACCGAAGCAATCCATGCGCGTATGCGTACCCACAAGACGCCGCTGGATGCTGCGCGCGCAGCGCTTCACGACTATGCGTGGCCGCTTATTGCCGGCACAATGACCACTGTTGCGGTATTTGCACCACTCTTTTTCATCCGAGGCATCGTCGGCAAATTTATTGCAGGCATCCCATACACGCTCATCTTTGTACTCATAGCAAGTATTTTTGTGGCGCTCGGTATCGTACCGCTCATCGCTCTTTTATTCACTGCGGGCAAGCAAAATAAATTTGAAGCGCTGCAAGAAGAGTATACCGATCGGGT
>CAYSPK010000057.1:0-4668 GCA_964432905.1 uncultured Candidatus Saccharibacteria bacterium
GGCGCGGGCGACCTCTTCGTCACGATTTTCGGCGGACGCACCCGGCGTCTCGGGTATCTCCTCGGGATGGGCAAAACATACGCCGAAGCCAAAGAGGAGCTCAAGGGAATCACGCTCGAATCCGTGGTGATCATCACCCGCGCCGCCCGCTGCGGATGCAGCGGCTGCGGTCGCCCCCACTACTACCGCCGCCACCAGCGTGGCCGCCACTACCAGCACTGCGCCACCGTCGCCCGCCGCCGCCAGTGCTGCAACCGCCGCAGCCAGCTCACCACCGGCAGCAACAGCCGGCGTGCTGGGTATCCGCGCACGTGTCGCGCTGCCTGACTCGCTGCACCATGTGCCGCTGTTTGGCCTGTCTGGCACGCCGGTTCGACCGCTTGGGCCACGAGCTTTGACCGCTCATCAACTTCAGCCTCGTAGGCCGAAGCGAGGTAGCTGAGCACCTCGGCAAGATTGCCGGCGCTTTCGCCCACAGCGACAAGATGTATAAACATTTCAGGAAAAAGTGTGTGGAATTGCGCACACTCCTGCGCAAGCGATTTACCTGCTCGGGTTTGTTCTGCAAGGTGTGCGAGTGCCTGCGCGTATATGGTGTTAGTCGTCATGCGAGCGCAGGTCGCGAGTGCGTCGGGGAGTGTACCCTGTGTGTTGAGGAGGAGCGCGAGTGTGCGCGCTATGGTGGCGGTGTAATAGGCACGCGCCATGCGGCGCGCAAGTGGTGTATAGAGCAGCGCCGCATCTAACAAGCGCTGAACTTTTTCATAGTGGCGGTAGAGCCAGAGGGTGAGTGTTGGAATGAGTACAAAACCGACAAGGAGCGCGGGCCACGAAGTGCCAAGCCATGCGGCGGTCGCTATGAGTAGGCGTGTGGTGAGTGGTAGCACGGTGCCGGTACTAATAAACACGGGAGCTAATTTAGGAAAGATGTAGGTTGTGAGTGCACCGGTGATGCCCAAGGTTGCTACCGAGATGATGAGTGGGTACCAGAGGGCACTTAATACTTTTTTGCGTAACTCGCGCTTTTTGTGCAGCTCCTCGGTCAGGTAGGTGAGGTTGTCTGCGAGTGTGCCGCTCATCTCGCCAAGATGTATAAGGTGGAGCGAAAAGTCGCGGAACATTTTTTCTGTTTCAAGCGCGTGCGACAGCGGCTTTCCTTCAGCAACAGTGTTGAGCACGTGCTCAAATCGTAGGGCTTTTTTGGGCGGGCGGGTTTGGGTAGCGATAATACGCAGCGCTTCCACGAGCGGGATATGCGCGTGCATGAGAAAAGCGAGCCGTTTGCTCAAAAGGATCTGCTCGTTAAGACTCAGATGTCGCATGGTTAGAGGTGAATGACGCGTAGCACTTCTTCGAGTGTCGTGACGCCGTCACGCACTTTACGCAGACCATCTTCCCGCATGGTAATCATGCCGTGCGAGGTGGCGAGCGCGCTAAGTGTTTGCGCGGAGGCTTTTGCCATGATCGCGTCGCGCAGCGTGTCATTGGCCACCAACAATTCGACGATACAGGTGCGGCCGCTGTAGCCACTTCCACCGCAGGCATCGCACCCACGGCCAATATGGAGTGTCGTCATGCCCACCAACTCTTTCTCGGCCAGTGTGGCGCTGCGCGTGTCTTTGCACTGCGCGCAAATGGTACGCACCAGCCGCTGGCCTATGGCGAGCGATATAGTCGATGCAACGAGGTACGCATCTACATCCATGTCGAGCAGGCGTGGCAGGGTGGTGGCCGCATTGTTGGTATGTAATGTTGATAGCAGTAAGTGGCCCGTGAGCGCAGTGTTGACTGCTATCGATGCTGTTTCGCTGTCGCGAATTTCGCCAACCATGATGATGTTTGGATCTTGGCGCAGTATAGAGCGCAAGCCGTTTGCAAAGGTGAGCCCAGTGCGCGGGTTGACCTGTATTTGTCTTACCGAATCTACCGCGTACTCTATAGGGTCTTCGATGGTGACAATAGATACTTCGCTCGTATTGAGAAGGGCGATGAGTGTGTAGAGGGTAGTCGTTTTGCCCGAGCCGGTGGGGCCGGTTGCAAGGATCATGCCGCTGGGGCGGCGTATCGCGTCATGCACAATCGCTTGATCATGAGTACTCATGCCAAGCGCCTCCAGTGTGAGTGTGTGCTGCTGCTGTGCTAAGAGACGCAACACCGCGTTCTCGCCGTGGTAGGTCGGCGCGATAGAAACGCGCACATCGAGCGGTGCGGCACTCTCTGCATAAAAACGAAAGCGACCGTCTTGGGTCGCTTGGTGCTCGTCGGTGCGCAAGTGGGCGAGGACTTTGATGCGCGAAATTATTTCAGGATAGAAGTGCCGCGGGATTTCGTACTGCGGGTGGAGTGTGCCGTCGACACGAAAGCGGACCTTGAGACTCTCGGGGGTGGGGTCGAGGTGAATGTCGGAGGCGCGGGCGTGGGCGGCCTCCCGAATGAGCGTGTCGACGATATCGACTATCGACTCCATAGAAGTGGTCCCACTCTACTGCGCTAAAAATTTTTGTCTACTGTCATTAAAAACAGAAACCGCCCGACCGAAGCCGGGGGCTCTGGTGGGCGGTCAGGAATAGGAGGGTAATTGAAGTCTGCCGTGTATATACCTGGTCCTGTTGTTGGCCACTTGGGCGAGAGCTGCCCAGCCCTTATCTATGAAGCGCAAATGCAACACCCTGCGGTTGCCAAACGCCGCGTTTGGTGTGTGGAGGTATAGGCCGCCCTCGTCTAAAGCGATTGCAGCTATGGTGCTAGATATGGTTTCCCACGCACCGTTTTCTTCCCAATGGAAGCAAAATATCTGGCCGACAACTTTCGTTAGGTCGGCAGGGAGGCCTGCTTCTTTTAATTTCTTTTCCAAATTTTGGACGAAGTTTTCTGCTTGTGTAGCCATCAGATCCTCCTCATGCCATATTCATAAACCAAAAAACAAACTACCACAGTAGTTTAGAAAAGTAAAGCTGTGCGCCGGGTAGGATTCGAACCTACGTAGCCGCAAGGGCGATTGATTTACAGTCAATTGCAATTGACCACTCTGCCACCGACGCATATGTGAGAACATTCCATACGATAAAGCATTTTGTGCATATTGTCGACTGGGTGTCGGCTTTCGATGCTACCATGGTTGGTGTGAAGGCTTTATACCGCGCTGTGGGCGGATTGTTTGCTGTAGCTGGCATATGTGTGCCGCTCATTGCCCTCGCCCAAACCACCCCTCAGCAAACGGGACCCACCGCCCCCACCTGTACTATTAGCGCCACTCCAACTTCAGTCACCACCGGAGGTAGCATCACGCTCAAGTGGTCTAGCACTGACGCAGATGGAGGCTCCATCTCTCGCGTGGGCACCGTAGGACCCTCGGGACAACTCAACATCTTGCTCTCTGCAGCAGGAGAAGTCACATTTGCCGGCACCTTCACCGGTCCTGGCGGTACTGCTACCTGCAAAACAAGCGTTTTGGTGAATGCTAAGACAACAGGCACCTCGAGCACAGGGTCTTCCTACACCTCAGGTTCATATTCGACCGGCTCCTACACCACCGGCTCATACACCGTAGACCCCAACAACTTCAAAACAACCGCGACCGGTATCACCAGCAGCAACACGGGTGGCACCTCGGCGATTTCAGGCAACAGCACCGGCGTGTCTAGCTTTTTGGTGCCCTGCGGTCTCACCAGTGCTGACTCGCCCCTTGGGGCAACGAGCTGCACCATCTGTAGCTTTGGTCAACTTATTCAAAATCTCATCAATTTCCTCATCATCCTCGCTATCCCACTTTCAGCTGGGCTCTTTGCCTGGGCAGGCATACTACGCTTCACCTCATACGGCAATACTAGTCGTCTTGCAAAATCCAAAAGTATTTTCAAAAGTGTCGCTATCGGCCTCGCTATTGCACTCTCGGGTTACCTCATCGTCCAAACACTTCTCAATTCTCTTATGAATCAAAACTTTTTCTCCAACGGGTGGAGTTGGAAGACGCTCAACTGTTCAGGTGACCGACCACGACAAAGTAAGGTAAGTGATATCTTTAAAAATTTGTACGTTTCGCCAAACGCAACCATCACAACTGGTGGGACAGGGACGGGAACTAGCGGGGGGACGGGAGGGGCTGTGGTCGCGGGTGCTTCTGAGACTGACCAAGCGGCCAGAAATGCGCTCGCCAATGCTTGCCAGGCAGGCGTGAATTGCTTTACATACACTTCGCATGGTAACTGCTCTGACCCGACCGTGAGCACCTGCACCTCACTTGATGGTATTAAAGAGGGGACAGTGAACCAGCTCATCGCACTTCAAAAAGACTGCGGGTGCGTGATAAATATTAGTGGGGCTACTGAGACGGGACATGGGGGGACGGCCGATAATGTGCACACACAAGGTCTCGCTGTTGACTTGAGTAAGAACGCATCACTCAATGGCATTATTCAAAGCTATACGCAAACCACTGCCACGGTGAGTGGTAGCCAAGCGGCCGCATACCGCGCCCCAAATGGTGTGTTATACATTGACGAGGGGAACCATTGGCATATGCAAGTATCTACTAAATGATCTGTATGATTTTTAAACACCCAAGAGTGGCGAAGTTTTTTATAACAGGGAGTATCTTTTTGTTGCCAACTTTCGCCCTCGCCCAAACCACCCCTCAGCAAACGGGACCCACCGCCCCCACCTGTACTA
>CAYSPK010000058.1:0-444 GCA_964432905.1 uncultured Candidatus Saccharibacteria bacterium
GCTGCTCTTCGATCTCAGCTTTGCGCTTGGGCTCGATACCAAAGACCATGAGGATCTGCTCGAACTCCTCGCGCTCGATGGTCTCTACTTCGATGAGGCGGTGGGCTATAGCGTCGAGGACCTTGCGGTGCTTGGTGATGATGTCGTGTGCCTTCTTGTAGCCGCCGTCCATCAATTTCTTTACCTCTGCATCTATCTCGGCCGACACTTTTTCAGAATACTCGCGGCCATCTACCCCACTGCCAAACATAGCGCGGCCACCCTCGCCAACGAGAGCAATGGTGCCCACCTTCTCGCTCATGCCAAAGCGTGTGACCATGTCGCGCGCGAGCGCTGTCGAGACTTGTAGGTCGTTGGAGGGGCCCGTCGTCACATCGTCAAACACCTCGATACTCATTTTTTACGCTCGTATTGGGCGTTCTGATCGGCGAATATCTTACATCA
>CAYSPK010000058.1:483-1661 GCA_964432905.1 uncultured Candidatus Saccharibacteria bacterium
GCCGCCCAGGCTCATCGCGATGTCGTCGAGGAACTCCTTGCGGCTTTGCATACGCTTGTCTTCAAACGGGAGCTTGAGCGTATAGCCGGCAGCGCGACCGCGGCTGATGATAGAGATCTTGTGGACAGGGTCTGCGTACGGCAAGAGCGAAGCGACGAGCGCGTGGCCCGCTTCGTGGTAGGCGGTAATCTCCTTCTCTTTCATGTTGAGCACGTGGGTCTTGCGCTCGGGGCCGAGCATCACCTTCTCTATCGAGCGGATGAGGTCGTACTGCGCGACGCTGCGGCGGCTCTCGCGCGCGGCGAGGATAGCCGCTTCGTTCATGAGATTTGCCAAGTCGGCACCACTAAAGCCCGGCGTGCGCTCGGCTATGACCGCGAGGTTTACATCTTCAGCCAAAGGCTTCTTGCGTGCGTGGATGGTGAGGATGTCGACACGATCGGCGCGGTCAGGGAGGTCGATGACAACGCGGCGGTCGAAGCGCCCCGGGCGCACGAGCGCCGGGTCGAGCACGTCGGGACGGTTCGTTGCTGCCATGACAATCACTTTTTCATTTGGCTCGAAGCCGTCCATCTCGACCAAGATTTGGTTGAGCGTTTGCTCGCGCTCGTCGTTGCCACCACCCACACCCGTGCCGCGGCTGCGGCCGACCGCATCAATTTCGTCGAGGAAGATAATCGCGGGTGCCATGCGCTTGGCGGTGAGGAAGAGGTCGCGCACGCGGCTAGCGCCCACGCCGACAAACATCTCGACAAACTCCGAGCCCGAGATGGAGAAAAACGGCACACCCGCCTCACCCGCGACTGCGCGCGCAAGCATCGTCTTGCCGGTACCTGGCGCGCCCATGAGCAAGATACCTTTTGGTATACGCGCGCCGATGTCGAGGAATTTTTTTGGATTCTTCAAAAAATCGACGATCTCGAGCAGCTCTACCTTGGCCTCCTTGGCGCCCGCGACATCCTTAAACGTCACACGCTGCACCTTGTCGTTGGGGTCGATGACGCGCGGCTTGCTCTGACCAAAGGAGAAGGCCTGCATGCCCGCGCCGCGCACCTGGCGGCTGAGATACCAGACGAAAAATGCGATGAGTAGGAGCGGCGCCAAGAAGGGTGCGAGTGTCGAGAGCCAAAACTCCCAGCTACTCTGGCGCTGAATGGTAATGGTTACCTTGTCGAGCG
>CAYSPK010000058.1:1671-4627 GCA_964432905.1 uncultured Candidatus Saccharibacteria bacterium
CATCCTTTGCAACACCATAGTTTGTAAGCGTTTGAGTGAGCGCTGCATCAGGCTCCTTCTTTGAGATTTTTTCACTCTTGTCCGCGTACTCAATCTTCAAGTCGTCGCCATTAACGGTGATGGTGGTCACCTTCCCCGCTGCAACATCTTGCGCCACGGCCGAGATAGGGATATCCACCGGCTGCTTACCGCCCCCGGTAAAGTACGTATATGCACCTGCAAACAGCATGAGGATAAAGACGCTGAGCGCTAAGTTCATCCAAAAGCTGTCGCTGCGCGGCATCTTGGGGACCGGCACTTGGGGACCGCGCTTGCGCGGAGATTGTTGATTTTGTTGATCTGGCATGTTCTCTCAATAGTAGCATCTCGGCCTCCCTGCAGCAAAAAATAGCATTCAATGGTAGAGTTTTTGCATGTCTCTGGTAGAGCACAAAAAGGCACGACTCAACTTCGATATCCTCAAAGAGTTTGAGGCGGGGTTAGAGCTGCACGGCTTTGAGGTAAAGTCGCTGCGCGCGGGGCACGGCAAACTCGAAGGTGCCCATATAGTAGTGCGCCCGAGTGGCAAACGGGGTGGATATGAGGCCTACCTCGTGGGTGCGCAGATCCCACCCTATCAAGCGGCCAACACGCCGCCCGACTACGAGCCCGAGCGCCCGCGCCGGCTACTCCTTACACGCAAAGAGTTAGAGGAGCTCGCTGGTTTTGAGAAGCAGAAAGGCTTGACAATAGTGCCAATTGCAGTGTATAATAAAGGCCGTCATTTGAAGCTGAAGCTCGCCGTCGCGCGCGGGCGCAAAAAGTTCGACAAGCGCGCCGTGCTCAAAGAGCGCGACACGAAGCGAGACATCGAGCGCACCTTGAAAAATCAATAGAACTGGCATTCGCGAAGAGGTCGCTTCGAAGAAGCGAGTTCTTCGGGGATGCCAGGCTTCGACACTGGTGTCATCTATATGATGCGCGATGTAGCAGACCAGGACTGCTCTAAAACTTGGAAACCCTAACTGGCAAGAATACTGCCTCGCCGTATTTCTCGGCGAACGACTTCGCATTCGCTCCGGCGTTCGCATAAGTCGCATTCCCTCAAGCTCGCCTGAGGCTTGAGTGTGGGTGTTATATTTCGGGCTTGTAGTGAGCGAGCGTGATCGACACGCTCACTAGAAATTACTGATCTGCGCGCCGCATGATTGTGTTCGCTCTTAACATGCATCGCTAAGCCCCCAGAGCGGACTAGACATCGTAGAAGCTCATCGTAGACCACCATTGCACGCGGGTTCAATTCCCGCCATCTCCACTCGACTTGCCTGCCGTTATGACAGGCTGCGCTCGTGGCAAGCCACCTTAGCGGCGTGCACACAAAAGCACCCCCAAATGGGTGCTTTTGTTTTTATTATTGCCTTCTTGTCTTCACAGCAGTACATTGGCGCAGGAAACTCATAGCACAAGGAGTGCGCCACCATGCTTAGACGGTTACCTCCCCTGAGCGACCTGCGTATATATAAGTTCAAGGCTCACAGGCAGCTGGTCCTCGGTATTCTCGAGAACGTGGGAAAGGACGGGCATTGTATTGAACCTCCCGACATTGATTTGACACTAATTGTACTACTCACTCTGCTCGAACAAGCGTCATACCCTATACAACTACTCATGGATAACTTCAATGACGCGAAAATTTCTATCATTGAGCAGCGTCTGGCCTATCGTGAACAGGGTGCGGCGATGCTTCAACAAGCAGCGGTACTGCGCGACATGATCGACTTCAGAGAGACACCGAGGATTGTCCGGTTCTTAAACGAAAAAACCCAAGAACTGGTAGACGAAGCGAAAATGTTGCGTCGGCCCTTTGGAGGAGATCCGCCTGAAGTCACAGCCCTTGAGACCGAGGTGCAACTTCTCCGAGTTTTTGTGGAGATGCTTCATTACAAACTCAATCCTCTATCCTGAACCCATCGCCTCACGAAAGAAACCGCCTCGTCGGTCTTTGGTGAGGCGGTTTCTTTTTATCTTGTGTATACCCTGCCCTATCGCTCGTGGTGCTCGAAGACAGAGAGGAGCGCGAAGCGGCCGGCGCCCGCGAGTGCCAAGGCAAATGAGTTGAGCGCGAGCACGATCTCGAGGTCGTGCGGCATCATACCCCGCCCAAAGCCCGTTAGGAAGACCGCGACCACCATCTCGATACCGAGCGCGACCGCGAACGGGCGCACGAGGATACCGAGGATAAGCGCCAAGCCGCCGATGACCTCGAGCCAGGCTATAAAGACGCCGACCCAGCCGGGCATGCTAAAGTGCATCATCATGCCGGTAGCCATCGCGAGGTTTTGGACCTTCATCCAGCCGTGCTCGATAAAAATGTAGCCGGTGACGAGCCGCAAGAGCAAAAGCCCCGCATGTGGCTTATAAAAATACCTACTCGCCCTATTAAGATGCTGCATCATATCGCTTTACTTTTTAAAGTTTGTATACGCCTCATGATAGCACGGTTTGAGGGCCGCTATGCAACCAAACGGCTGTTTGGCGCGTATACACAAACGGAAGCACAGGAGGATCCTAGCAGTGAGCAGTAGACAGCCCCACGATTTGGCGGACGCACAAGCGGACGACGGATCGCAGAGCGGTCCATTGTCCCCTACCAACGAACACCCCTTCAAAGGTTTTTGGCTCAAAATATCCGCAGAATGGCGCCCGGTCGACAGTAGACAACCAGCAGAAGCCGCAGAATAGTTCGCCCACCCCCACTCGCCCGGCCATGCGCCGGGCATTTTTTCTTTCTACCCTTATACACAACACGGCCCGCTGCATCGCAGCGGGCCGTCAGACATACGACCTGTCTTATAAGTGTCTGTCTTTAATGACATGAAAGAAAAAGAGTACGAAGAGCACTCCCAACGAAACCGCAAAGGCGGTGTTTATCACCGGGGATAGCACTCCAACAATTACCAACACTGCTTTGGTCGGG
>CAYSPK010000059.1:0-4566 GCA_964432905.1 uncultured Candidatus Saccharibacteria bacterium
CTTGAGGAAGTCGTCGACGTCTTGAGTGATGGTCGCGAGCCCCAAATAGTATTTACGGCCGCGCTTCGCCATACCGTAGAGGAAGGAGGCGGTGTCGTCACTCTTCATCATCCACCACGCCTCGTCGATAACCAAGAGGCGTTTTTTGAGGTTTTTGCGCACTGCATTCCAAATATAGTGCGTGATGATGTACATAGCGACAGGTTTAAGGTCGTCTTCCATGTCGCGTACCGAAAATACTACGAATTTTTTGTTGATATCAACGTTAGTTGCTTGGTTGATAAACCCTGACCAGGTGCCTTTGGTGTACTTTGAGAGGCGTTGCACGAGACTCTCACTCCCCTCCATACCACCGAGCACCATTTCAAAGTCCGAAAGAAGTGGCGGCTCTATCTCTGCAAAGTTGCTGTCCGGGGTAATGTCTTTGAGTGCGTACGTCTCGGTAATAGCTTTGTCGATGATGGCGTCTTCCTCGGGAGTGAGGCCGCCGAGCATGATGCGAAAGAGGCCCACGAGCGCCACAATATTTGACCGCAGCACGTCTGCGGGGCTCTCGTCTTCGCGCGGCACGGGTAGGTCAAATGGGTTGATGTGGTGTTCAGAGTTGAGACTGATGTTGAAATAGCGGCCACCCACCGTTTGCGCCAAAAATTCGTACTCTCGCTCCGGGTCGATGACAAGCACCTCAGTGTCGAACATAAGGGTACGCAGGATCTCTAGTTTGGTGGTGTATGACTTACCCGAGCCAGATTTGGCGAATATGACGGAGTTGTAGTTTTCAAGCGAGAAACGATCAAACAACACCAGTGAGGCGTTGTGGCGGTTTACCCCATATAGGATCCCCTTGTCTGAGGTAAGGTCAAACGACACAAAAGGGAAAATAGACGACAGAGGTGATGAGTTGAGTTTTGAGTTTACTGAAAGCTCATCGTTCCCCAGGGGGAGTGTCGAACGAAACCCCTGCTCTTGTTGGAAGAGAGCCGGCTTCACATAAATAAGGCGTGACTCGAGCACCGACTTTATCTCGGACTCCACCTTGTCGAGGTCTTCGGGTGTTTTGCCATAGATGGTGATATACACACCAACATCAAATAGTTTTTCTTGGGCTTGTTGGAGTTGGTCGCGCAACACCTCAAGATCTTGGTAGGCGGTGTCGAGCATCGGGTCGCGCACAAGACCCTTCTCCTCGCGAGCCATGATCTGTGACTGGACCTCTGCCACCTTCTTTTGGAATTTTTTAAGGATCTCGCTGGAGTCTATGGGGTGGACGAAAATAGAAATATCGAGCACGCGGTCGAGGTTGATGATGGGGGCAAACCAAGAGTCGGTGAGCACCCGCGGGTAAGACATAACAAAGAAGGTACGTGCTATTTTGTCACCCAAATTGAGCTCGCGTGGAGTTATCTTGAGCGCTGAGGGTGCTATAACATCCTGTAGCTCAAGTACGCCCTGCCGGTAAATTTGCTCGGGCAGTATAGCGGCAATAGGTGAAGCGCCTTGCGGTTTTGATTTTAAAAAGTCGAAGAGTGCCATACTATTTCACTAATTGTAACGGCTTTTCGAGTTCGCCGGGGTTAAAAAGTTTATAGAAGAGTTCAATGATTTCTTCGGTTCCAAGATTTACCACGCGCACACCGGTGCGCACCAACCCTTGCTCGATAACACCAAGTCGCTCTTCAAGTTGAGTACGGTACTGCTCGAACTGCTCGTCGGTAAGGACAGAGGTTTGGGTGCTGCCCGAGGGGATAAGATTCCCAAGGGCGCCGGTCATTCCCCCACCGCGCGCAATGAGCGCTGGGTCATAAGGCACCACAATGAAAAAGTTTTTAGTCATGATATTTGCTCGCTCAGTAAAGTCGCGAATAAAGGTAATGTATTCGCGAATTTGGATCTTCATGAGCTCGTCGAGTGTCGCCGCGTAGCGCTCTTCTAGCAGTGCTATATACGGGCGGATATCGAGGTCGCGCGATTCAACAAAAAATTGCACCGAAAACTCCAGCGAGTTAAGAAAGTTTTGGAACTGCGCGATTATTGCTGTTTGCTCATCTTGCGACTTGAGTGCGAGGTTAATGCTCGACGCCATGACCAGGGCGCGCAAAGAGCCATCTTTGAGTATCACGACCCCATCACGCACCTCTTTGATAGGTACGAACGCCTGGGTTGCTTCTGCTTTCACTTTTGCTGGAGGCATGGTTAGAGGATTGATCGAGGCTGTTCAGGTTCGGCTACACCCATCTGCGCCCGATCTTTAATATTAAGCGACCACGAAAGGTCTTTCAGTTTACTATCGCTTAGGCTGGGTACAGCGAGTGTGGTAAGGGGGGTGGTGGCTTTTTGTTCCGCAGCATTGTTTTTGGGGACATGCTGCTTCCAGAGGTAGAGTTTGTTGCCAATGTAGTATTTGAATGCATATTCGAGAGTTACTACAAGGGGTCGCTCGTTCACTTTATAGAACGCGAGCGCAAGTCCGATGACAATAAATGGCAGCCCAAGAACGAGTGCCATGTAGAGCGGCAGTAGCGTGTAGAGCCCGAGACAAACACCACCTGCCCCCGCGATATAGAGAAACTGCTTGAGTGTTAGGGGACCGAAAATCTTGTCTTCAATCTCGATAAATTGAGGAACTTGATACTGCATGTGCAGTTAGTATACCGCGAAAACTATTTCTCAGGTTCAACCGGTTCTCGGTACGGGTCGGTTGTATATGCTTTCGGTGTTGGACTGGGCGGCATGGTTGGTGGGGTCACAGGGGCTTCCACCACCTGATGTGGCAGAGGCGCCACCTCAGTGACTGTTTTTTGAACAAGCATCGCATTTGCGGCACCAAACGTGGGTTGGGCCGCTTGTGGGGCCACGGCAGGCAGCGCTTGTGGTGCAGGTTCTGGTGGAGTGGTGGAGGTTGGCGCCGAGGACAGCGTAGGTGCGCTTGGTGTGGACACTGTGGGGACTGGCGGAGTAGTTGTGGTGGTTTGTGCAGCACCCCCCTCTTTCATATGAGCGCGGATTTTTTCAAAAACCTCAGCGTTCACGTCTTGTGCGAGAGCGTTCGCTTTGTTGTCATCAAGGTCAAGCAGATCTTTAATATTCTCGACAAAGTTCTCGGGCTCGCTAGCGCCAATCATCACATCTATCGCCTCAGTCTCAAGAAGACCGAGCTTGTCGATGTGGAGCTGATGCTTTTGCCCTATAGACTGTAGTGCGGCCTCCATGTCAGTGCTGTACAGATATTCTTGTACTGCCTGCGGCAGAGCTGCTACCTTTTCCTTAATTTCTTGCTCAGTGTATATACGTTTTTCCATACGCTATGTTTTTTTAACATTTGCTAATGTTGAAGCAGGAACCCTACCCCGCTCCTCAGCAAGTTTATCTAAGGACTTCCTGAGATCTTCAAGCACACTTACGTTGCGGCCGGCCAGTATTTTAGAATCCTTGTCCAGCTTATTGTCACCGCGACGCGCCTTCTCATCTATTGTGGCGTTTTTGACCTCCTCAATCATTTCCTTGATGTTATCACTTGTCATTTGCACGCCTGTGGCTAGGTGTTGGCCAGTGGTATCGAGATTAACCCGATAGGTACTTTGGGTAAGCAGCTTCTTGCGTAACTCCACCACCTCATCTATAAGTTTTTGCATCTTCTTTAGTGAAGCGTCGGATGCGGTTGCTTCACGTGCAGCACGAGCCTTTTCCTTCTCGGTGTCCCCATACTTATCACTATCCTCAATCTTTTTCATTGTGGACTCTTTAAGGCTTGCGGCAATCTTCTCTAGGTCTGCACCAGAGAAAGAGGTTTCAATTTGACCCTTCGATAGACTATTGATCTTCTCTTCAATAGTTTGGATGCGCAACTTGTTTCTAGCTAGAGCCCCACCCTCTTCGGTAGTGAGTGCTGGTGGTGGGGTACCTATCTTGCTAAGTGCATCTTTTTGTGTTTTCTCCTCAGCTTTCGCTGCATCGATACGCTTATCGATTGTGGTGTACTCCTCACTCTCCGCGTCGGTGGGCGCCTTAATCTTGTCTGGGTTCATGGCGTGGGCAGTTAACATGGCCCCCAGCGAGTCTGCCCTCTTCTCAAGCTCTGTTACGATAGCGCCAGCCCTCTTTGCTGCGGCCTCTGTATCCTCGTACTCTTTCCTTGCTCTTCTCTTATCCTCAAGCGGGGTGGTATTTTTCTTCAATATTTCGAGCTCGCTTGCAAGTCCTTTGTTTGTGATGACGTCAACATTCTTCTTTCGATCTTTTTCCAGATCTTGCCACTTCTTCTCCTTATCTTTGAAAGAAGCAGTGCCGAAGAATTTTTTATCGGCAACAGGGTTAAGAACTTTTTGACGCAACACATTGCCTGCGTAGTGAGTATAAGCGTTTTTATTCCACCCAGGGCTGTTTGCTATAGCTTTACTGTATCTGTTTGCCCGCTCACCCACCTGATCCCTCGCATACCAACCACCAAAATGTCGAGCTCCTGTAATTGGGCTAGTTGCTGCGGCACGCAGGTATGGTTTAGTCCAGCCGGTTACTTTTCCTGCGGCAGTTGTACCAAAAGAGTCCACCGCCTTAGAACTTGTTTTG
>CAYSPK010000060.1:0-4456 GCA_964432905.1 uncultured Candidatus Saccharibacteria bacterium
CACAAGTATTCTCGACCGCGACCGACAATCAAACTTCTGTCGATATCAAAATCACCCAAGGTGAGCGCGCAATGGCTGCAGACAATAAGATCCTCGGCACCTTTATCCTCGACGGCATCCCACCAGCGCCACGCGGACTCCCGCAAGTTGAGGTAACCTTCGACGTCGACGCCAACGGCATCCTCACGGTCAAAGCAAAAGACAAGGCGACCAACAAAGAGCAGTCTATCCGCATCGAAGGCTCATCCGGCCTCTCTGACCAGGACATCGAAAAGATGCGCAAAGATGCCGAGAGCAACGCCGAGCAAGATAAACAAAAAGTAGAGCTCGCCACCGCACGCAACGAAGCAGAGCAGGCAGTCTACAGCGCGCGCAAAGCACTCACCGACAACAAAGGCAAGGTGCCCGCAGAGCTTGAAACGAGCATTAATGAAAAGATAACGGCGCTCGAGCAAAAGAAGGATGCCGGCACCGCTGTGGATATCAAAACAGCTGCTGAAGAGCTCTCACACGAACTCTCAAAAGTCTACGAGGCCATATCCGCCCAAGGCGGATCCGCTGAGGGGGGACAAAAAACTGCCCCGGGACAGGATGCCGCAGGGCAGGGCGGGGAAGCGGGTTCTCAATCCGCCCCCCAGGACGATCAGACACCACCCCAAAATAACTCGTAAAAAAACAGGGCCATACCATAGATTTAATTTTTGTGGTATAATTTAACCCTTCAAACACAAGCCAGCACATGTTGGCTTGTGTTGGTGTTGTACGTATGGAAACTACTAAGAAACTAGCCTCGACAGGCGTCGTCGCACGCACCTATTGGAACCAAACTAAACAGCATTGGTTCTTATTCGTCCTGCTCATTATAGGAAATCTGGGTATCCAGCTTGCTGACCTCGCGTCACCCTGGTTCTTGCGAAAATTCTTTAACCTACTCGCAACACATACCCCAAGCGAAGCGCTGGTCCACACCATTACACTGTTAGTGCTCACGGTCGCTGCGATCACGTTTGGCGGTTGGTTAGCGCGTCGCTTACAAAGTCAGAGCATCATGCATCTTGAGTTGCGCGTTATGGCTGACCTTTACCGCGCCGCATTCACATACCTACTGCGTCACTCGCACAACTTTTTTACCTCTAACTTTGCAGGTAGCCTCACTTCAAAAGTGGGCAAGTACGCGCGCGCCTATGAGGCACTTGTTGATGCGCTCTTTTTAGAATTCTTTCCAACCGCAGTCTTCGTCATTGGTGCAATACTTATCCTCTCACTCCAACATCCACTCCTTGGCACTGTTCTCGCAGTGTGGTCAGTATTGTTTACTGGATTTCAAATTGTGATGGCGCGCCGCCGCCTACCCTGGCGCGCTGAGCGCTCTGCAGCCGAGACCGCAACCACGGGCGCACTTGCTGACGCCATCTCCAACCAAAGCACAGTAGCCCTCTTTGCGGGTACCGAGCACGAAGCAAAGCGATTCATTACAATCGTCGATCGTTGGAAACAAGCCACAAAAGTGGTTTGGTTTGGTGATGATCGTATTTGGGCAACCATGGGGCTCATGGTTATCAGTATCAATGCTATTTTGCTCTATATCGCGGGCATGCTTTGGGCCCGCGGACTCATGACCATTGGCGATATTGTGCTCCTGCAAGCATATCTCTTAGGAACATTCGAACGTCTCTTTAGCATCAACCGCACACTGCGACGCTTTTATGACACACTCGCCGACGCACAAGAAATGGTCGCCATTTTGGAAGAACCACACGAAGTCACCGATGTGCCTGGCGCGCCAAAACTAAAAGTTGCAACTGGCCTTATAGATTTTAAAAATGTGGAATTTTTCTTCCACACTGAAAAGGGCGTGCTCCATAACTTCAACCTCACCATAGCCGGCGCGCAAAAGGTGGCGCTCGTAGGGCCCTCGGGCGCGGGCAAGTCGACCATAACCAAGCTCTTGCTGCGCTTCTTTGACGTGAAGGGTGGCAGCATAGAAATCGATGGGCAGAATATTGCCACCGTGACCCAAGACAGTCTGCGCGAAGCTATCTCCTTCGTGCCGCAAGAGCCGATACTTTTTCACCGCACACTCATGGAGAATATCCGCTATGGTCGGCTCGACGCGACCGACGAGGAGGTTATCACCGCTGCAAAAAAAGCGCACTGTCATGAGTTTATCGCTGCCTTGCCGCAAGGCTACGAAACGTTTGTTGGCGAGCGCGGCATAAAGCTCTCGGGCGGCGAGCGCCAGCGCGTCGCTATCGCTCGCGCAATTCTCAAAGACTCACCGATACTCGTGCTTGACGAAGCCACTTCGAGCCTCGACTCCGAGTCCGAGTCACTCATCCAAGAGGCGCTCGCTGTGCTCATGGAGGGCAAGACGGTCATCGTCATCGCTCACCGCCTCTCCACTATTATGAAAATGGACCGCATCGTCGTGCTGCAAAACGGCGCAGTGGTCGCCGACGGCACACACGACGAGCTCTTAGCACAAGGCGGCCTCTACCAAAAGCTTTGGAACATTCAAGCGGGCAGTTTTTTGGACGATGATGAGCATGTCTTTGCGAAAGTAGAAGACTAATCACTCTCGCTTTTGTCAAGAAAATTCTTGCATCATCGGGTCACTCTGTTACAATAGCAACCAAGTATGTCTACCAAAAAAAATTACTACGAGGTCTTGGGAGTCACTAAAAGCGCGTCGAAGGACGAAATAAAAAAAGCGTTCCACAAACTAGCGCACAAGTACCACCCTGACAAAGCGCAAGGCGACGCTGAGAAATTTAAAGAGCTCAGCGAGGCGTACAGTATCCTCTCGGACGACAAAAAGCGCGCCGAGTATGACTCGTATGGCCGCGTGTTTAGCGACGGCGCCGCAGGCGGCTTTGGTGGTGGCCCAGGGTTCGACTTCTCACAATTCCAAGACGCATTCCAAAACGGATTTGGCTTTGATTTTGGCGATGTATTTAGCGACTTCTTTGCGGGCCAAGGTGGCCGAGGCGCTCGGCGCGGCCGCGACATTTCTATAGACCTTGAACTCACATTCAAAGAATCTATCTTTGGTGTGCGCCGCAAGGTGCTCCTCGCCAAGACCGCCACGTGCGAAACCTGCCACGGCTCAGGCGCCGAGCCCGGCACCGAGCTCACCACCTGCACCCACTGCAACGGCTCGGGCAAACTCCACGAAAGTAGCAACTCCTTTTTTGGCACCATCACGATGGAGACGCCGTGCCGCTTCTGCCACGCGACCGGCAAGATCCCGAAGGAAAAGTGCCACACCTGCCGCGGCGAAGGTGTCTATCGTAAACAAGATGAAATTGAAATCGTCGTACCTGCGGGTATCGAGGTTGGCGAGATGATACGCCTCAGTGGCGCGGGCGAGGCTGTCTCGGGCGGCACACCGGGCGATCTTTATGTCAAAGTCCACATTCGCCCTGACCCCCGCTTTAAAAAAGACGGGCCAAACCTTATCACCGAACTTAATATCAAACTCTCCGACGCACTCTTGGGCACCGACTACACCGTCGCCACACTCGACGGCGACGAGGCTATCTCTATCCCGGCAGGCGTCACTCACGGCGAGCTTTTGCGCATCCCCGGCAAGGGCGTACCCAACAACCGCGGCAAGCGCGGCGACCTCTATGTCAAAGTAAAAATTATTTTGCCGCACAAACTCTCGCGCGAAGCTAAAAAGCTCGTCGAAAAACTCAAAGAAGAGGGGATATAAGCGAATCCATAAAAAATGCCGAGCTAAAAAGCTTGGATTATTTTTATTTGTCAACAACCGCGCGGTAGGCGATGTAGCCAAAGATGATGCCGGCTAAAGCGTCGGAGAACCAGTGGATACTTATCGAAACGCCAAGTGCAATGTAAGCGCCGTAGAGGAGCGCGGGCAGGGCGATGAGCGGCTTATTTTTAAACTGATGCGCAACAACGAGCGCGACGGCGACCGCGACGGTTGTGTGTGACGACGGCCAACCCCAAAAGATCCCGTGTCGCCAAAAGCCAAACAACCATTCACGACTGTTATCGACAACAGAGAGGTGCGTGTAAAACTCTGGCTGCATGCGGCCGGTAAACGCTTTGAGTGTTGAGGAGAGCAGCCATGCGAGCGCGCCTGCCCGAGCAACCAATCCTGCGGTGTGTCTATAAAATTGTTTTTTAAACACTTCGCCATATAAGTAAAACCCGACCGGCAGCAGTATCGGCACAAAGAATCCAATGATCGCCGCCGGCAGTGCGTAAAAGAAGAGGCTGTGCATGTGCTCGTAGTAGTACCAGTCAAAGCCACTCGCTACGCACAGATAGGTGAGCGCGCCCGCCAAAAGCGCGAGGAGGAGATGCTGCCAACTAAAAAGCCTCGACACCGCCACGGGTATGCCAAAAAAGAATGTCTTGAACATGTGCTCTAACTATAGGCTAATGCGTAGTTTTTTGATACAGTAGTGCCTATGGAAATGGGTACAAA
>CAYSPK010000061.1:0-4451 GCA_964432905.1 uncultured Candidatus Saccharibacteria bacterium
ACTGAGAGGCGGGCTGGATATCCAGCCCGCCCCACTATTCTTGTGCGTGCTAGACTTTTTGCATGTGGAAGGTAGAAGAGAGGCCGTGGCCGGTGACGACCGTCTGCATCATCGGGTTTGCCCTACTCATCGCCGGTGTCTCATTTTTTACCTATCCGGGCGCGTTTGCTACCCTCGTGGCGCGCATAGGGCTTTGGGGCGTGGTGCTGCTCGGGGTGAGTACCTACCTGTGCCTCGTGGCGTTTGGTGCGCTGTGGTTCATGAAGCGTTGGGGTGTGCTGCTCTATGCGGCGGTCACGATGATGAATATCCTCATGTTTTTGGCGCACGGCGGCGGGAACCTCGCCACTTTCATATTTCCTTTGGTCACTCTTGCTATCGGTTTTTCATACTACAAACAGATGAGTTGACTTCCACCTCGCGTGCCGATAGGGTAGTGCCAGTCGAACAACAAGAAGGAACGAGAAATGGATACGCAGGTAATAAAAGTTGGCGCGTATACATCCGACGTCTTTGAAAAATTGCTTGGGCCAAAACACGCCAAACAGGATGAGGCAGATAGAGTTGCTGAGACCGTGCTTCAACAGCAGTCGCCGCACTGGCTCAATCTGTGGGCGATAGCGGTTTCTAGGGAAGTTTCTTCGGACACTATTCGAAAACTCCTCGAGAAAATACCGCCCGAAAAATACTCTCGGATGCCGGGGTGTTGGAGCGTCTATCTAGCCCTCGCTCATAATGGGAATACGTTAGAGGACGAGTTGCGCATGCTGCTAAAATTGCCTGTCGAGAAATCGACCGAAAATGAAACGATTCTCGATCGACACAAAGAAGCTCGGGAAAAGGCAAAAAGCAGGTTGCCAGCCGACACCGAGGAACGCACCGAGGCCGGGGTTTGACCCCGGCCTTTCTGCTATTTGACTTCCAAAGGCCTATCAAGTATATTTTGGGGGCCCTACGGAGGGCACTTTTCTTTAAGGAATGGCTAAGAAATCGACCATAGCACGAAGTACTCGCACCCCGAAGTTCGCCTCGCGGGTGGTTAATCGATGCTTCCGCTGTGGCCGAAAGCGAGCCTTTATGCGGGATTTCGGCATGTGCCGCGCCTGCTTTAGAGAAGCAGCGAACGAAGGGCTCATCCCCGGCGTCCGCAAGTCCTCCTGGTAAGACTCTAAATCACCAAACAAATCAATGATCGCAGACCCGATATCAGATTTCATAATCCGCCTCCAAAACGCCTCGCGCGCCGGCAAGTCTAGTGTATCTTTGCCACACTCAAAGATGAAGTTGGCCATTGCCGAGGCGCTCAAACGCGAGGGCTATCTCGCTGACGTTGAAGCACCAAAGAAGATCGGTCCGCTCGTAGTGACGCTCGCATACCGCGGCGCTAGCCCTGCTATCAACGGCGTCAAGCGCATCTCCAAGCCGTCTCGCCGCCTCTACATGGGCGTGCGCGACATCCACCCAGTAAAGCGCGGTCACGGCCTTGTACTCCTCTCAACTCCGAAGGGTATTTTGACCGGTAAAGATGCGCAGGCACAGCGTGTGGGTGGAGAGATCTTGTTCGAAATTTGGTAATACTATGTCACGACTCGCAAAACGACCAATTCAAGTTCCTAAAGCAGCCGAGGTAACCGTCTCTGGCGGCACTATTGCTGTGAAGGGTCCGAAGGGTACGCTCACCAAGCCAATGCACCGCCTCATTGCGGTTGAGGTTACCCCTGAGGGTGTCCAGGTATCGCGCAAGGGTGCCTCTCGCGAGTCACAAGCGCTCGTCGGCACTTACGCGAGCCATGTGCGCAACATGGTCAAAGGCGTGACCGAAGGTTTCACCAAGAAGCTGCTCATTGAGGGCGTTGGCTACAAGTGGGACGTTGCCGGCAAGACGCTCAACCTTGCGCTCGGCTTCTCGCACCCCGTGAAGATGGATATCCCCGAGGGTCTCACACTCACCGCAGACCGCACCTCGCTCACCATCGTCGGTTTTGACAAAGAGGTGGTCGGTCAGTTTGCTGCTAACATCCGCGCACTCAAAAAACCTGAGCCATACAAGGGCAAGGGTATCCGCTACGACAACGAAGTCATCCTCCGCAAGCAGGGTAAGAAGACCGCATAACGCTTATGAAATCTACCGCAATGAAACAAATTTCACGTACTCGCCGCCACAACCGCATCCGCGCAAAGGTTGTGGGTACCGCGGCACGCCCGCGCTTGGCTATCTACAAGTCCAACCGCTATATGCATGCGCAAATTATCGATGACGCAAAGGGTACGACAGTAGTCTCCGGTTCTACCATGGAGTTTGTAAAGTCCGCCCAAGGCGGATCTGCCTCGGGCAGAAAGATGGATGCAGCAAAGCAGCTTGGTGTTGAACTTGCAAAGCGCGCGAAGGCGGCAGGTATTACTGAAGTAGTGTTCGATCGAGGCGGTTTCCGCTATACTGGTCGCGTTGCGGCGGTTGCAGAGGCTGCGCGCGAAGGAGGGCTCACATTTTAAATTTATATGGCAGATATTGATACAGACATTGTTATAGAAACTCCTGAAGCGGCTGAAGCTGTGGTTGCTGAGACCGCAGCAGCAGCGCCAACCGAAGAGCGTCGTCGTGGTCGCGGGGGAGACCGCTCGCGTGGTCGCGGTGGTGACCGCCGTGGTGGTCCGCGCCCGCCCCGTGTGCGCTCGGAGTTCGACCAAAAGATGATCAACATCCGCCGCGTGGCGCGTGTGGTCGCCGGTGGTCGCCGCTTCTCATTCTCGGTCGCCATTATCATTGGTAACCGCAAGGGTAAGGTTGGTGTTGGCCTCGGTAAAGCAGGGGACACCACACTTGCCATCGACAAGGCGGTGCGTGATGCAAAAAAGAACATGATCACCGTCAATCTCAAGAAGGACAACTCTATTGCGCACGAAACTTCTGCAAAGTACTGCGCGGCTCGCGTGACGCTCATGCCAGCCCCAGCCCGTGGTCTTGTTGCGGGTTCGTCGGTGCGCCCTGTTTTGGAGCTCGCGGGTATCACCAACGTGGTCGCCAAGGTCCACTCAGGCAGCAAGAACGGCCTTAATAATGCCCGCGCTGCAGTCGAGGCGCTCCGCTCACTCAAAGCCTAACTTTTTTACGCATATGCAACTCAATGAACTCAAACGAAAAACTGAAAACAAGGCCGAAAAGCGCGTCGGCCGTGGCGGTGGCCGTGGTAAGACCTCTGGTCGCGGTACCAAGGGTCAGAACGCACGCGCTGGTCACAAGAAGCGCCCTGATGTGCGTGAGCAGCTCAAAAAGCTCCCCAAATTGCGTGGCCGTGGTATCCAGGGGCTCAAGAGTATCAAAGTGAAGCCGATGGTCGTGAATGTGGCGACGCTTGAGAAAATGTTTGTAGCAGGCGATGTTGTGAATCCGACCGTGCTCGTTGAGCGCGGTGTCTTCCAGGTGCGCAAAGGGACCACGCCAACCGTTAAAGTGCTTGGAGATGGTGCGCTCAGCAAGAAACTCACCGTCGCGAACTGCATCGTGTCTACGAGCGCAAAAGAAAAAATCGAGAAGGCCGGCGGTTCGATAGCATAACCGTGAATACGTTTATCCAAAAATTGACGCTTTTGTTTTCTGACAAGACGCTACGCAATCGTCTCTTATTTGTTTTGGGTGCGCTCGCTATCTTTCGCGTGCTTGCCGCTATCCCGATTCCTGGCATCAATGCAGCGCAGCTCCAAGCCTTTCTAAATAACAACCAATTTTTTGGCCTCCTCAACCTTTTCTCGGGTGGAGGACTTTCGAATCTTTCCATCGTGATGCTCGGTGTGGGTCCGTACATTACGGCGTCTATCATCCTCCAGCTCCTCACCATGCTCGTGCCGCGCCTCAAGCAACTCTACCAAGAAGAGGGCGAGGCAGGTCGCACGCGTTTTTCGCAGTATACGCGCTTTCTCACGCTCCCCATCGCCATTGTGCAGGGTGTGAGCTTCTTGCTTATTCTCCAGCGCGAAATGATCTTGCCGGGTCTTACGCCGCTACAGTTCGCGACCAACTTACTCGTGATTGTTGCCGGGTCGCTGTACCTCATGTGGTTGGGCGAGCTTATCTCTGAGTTTGGTCTCGGTAATGGTATCTCGGTGCTCATCTTTGCGGGCATTGTCGCGCGCTTGCCACGCGATGCATCACAGGCACTCTTTTCATTCACCTCCGCGCAGCTGCCGGTCTATCTCGCATTCCTTGCTGCAGGACTCGCTATCACTGCCGCTGTCGTGGTTATTACCGAGGCAGAGCGCCCCGTGCCGGTGACCTATGCCAAGCAAGTGCGCGGCATGAAATTCTTTGGCGGCAGCTCGACCTACCTTCCGCTGCGTCTCAATCAGGCAGGTGTTATACCGATCATCTTTGCGCTCTCGCTCCTGCTCATCCCTCAAATGGCTGCAACATTCTTCTCTACCTCGCATATAGCGGTTGTCGCGCAAAGTGCACA
>CAYSPK010000062.1:0-4424 GCA_964432905.1 uncultured Candidatus Saccharibacteria bacterium
CCGGTCGATTCTTTTTGACGGTATACTAATGGTATATGCGACCCCGCAGTTGGATAGCACTCGTTGGATTCATACTACTCGCGCAGGGCGCGGGTATTATCGGCGGACTGTTTACTACACCAAGCATCCCAACCTGGTACGCCACACTCGTGAGGCCCGACCTCGCGCCGCCAAACTGGGTATTTGGGCCTGTGTGGACTACACTCTTTTTGCTTATGGGTATTGCGGCCTATTTAGTGTGGCGTAAACACGCGCACACCAGGCGAGCACTCGGCCTGTTCTTTCTCCAACTCGGACTCAACGTATTGTGGTCCTTCCTCTTTTTTGGTCTACACAACCCAGGCGCAGCATTTGTCGAGATCATTTTACTCTGGATTACTATCGCGCTAACCATGCGTGCGTTTTGGCACTATTCAAAAGTAGCTGCGCTACTCCTCCTCCCCTATCTTGCGTGGGTGACCTTTGCTGGCATACTCAACTATTTTATTTGGATTCTTAATTAAATGCGTGTACGCGTACTTACACTAGTAGGCATAGCGGCGAGTGCCACACTGTTGTGTGGGGTGGCACCGGCGCATGCACAACTCGACCAAGCTATCTACTGTCACAGCGGGCAGTTTTGTTCATTCGAGAATCCTGACACAAGCGCCGTGTATGCGAATCGACAAAACCCAGGGGATGGGTATGTTTGGTTTGTACCATTACAAAACCCCTTCACGTGGGACACCTCATCAAACATAACACCCACTACCACCCAAACCACAACCGTCCCCACGACGACAACCCAAACAACAACCACCACCCAAACACAACCAGACACCACACAACAAACTACTACCATCCAAAACCCCACTCAAACAAACCAAACCCAAACAAACACCACCACCACAGAGAATCCGCCGCCGCTCACCTCGCTCACTAACAGCGAGCTCTACTACGCAACGGTATTTTATCTCCCGGGATTATTGGGCACTGCTGGATACCAAGGGAGCATCCCTCTGCTCCTGAGCATGCTCTTCCCCAACCTTGCACCTGGCGGCCCGACGGGTCCTGGCATCCCGGGGCTCCTGGGTATGCAAACAACCCCTTCGTACGGACCCAATGGCGAACAGTTGCCACTCGTCGAACTTGCTATCACAAACAATACTGACAGCGCCGGCCCCTATGAGTATTACACCGAGGAAGAAGATGTTGTGGTCGCATTAAAAGACACCGCCAAAGCGAGCACTACGCTACAAAAACGCAAAGTGCTTAAGCGCCGCCCTGTGGCAACCAAAAAACAACAGGGTATATTGAGTGACCCATATATTATTGCTGCACTCGGTATAACTGGAGCAGCGGCACTTGGTGCGCTCTTTTACACCGCCTACAAGCGACGCTATGGGCTCGATGAGATTGATACAACCGAGCGCGACCCAAACCGCGATACTTTCGCCTGACATGAGCCTAGGGTATGTTTGCTATACTGGCTCTATGCAACACACTGGTTTACGAAAATGGGCGCCATTGCTGGTACTGTCTTTTGCGCTTCTTATCATCATTCTTGATACCACCATTCTCAATGTCTCGCTGCGTGCGATCATAGACGATCTCCACACCGACATAAAAAGCATCCAGTGGGTTATTACTGCCTATTCGCTCGTACTCGCCGCATTTACCATAACTGGCGGCAGACTTGGCGACCTTTTTGGCCGCAAGCGTATGTTTGTTATCGGTGCACTCGTATTTGCGCTCGGCTCATTTATTACCTCTATCAGTACCAGCGTGGGTATGATGATTGTTGGAGAAGCAATTATTGAAGGTATCGGCGCTGCGCTCATGATGCCAGCGACCGCCTCGCTCCTCGTGTCTAACTACCAAGGGCGCGATAGACAAATCGGTTTTGGTATTTGGGGCGGTGTCGCCTCAGCAGGCGCCGCGTTAGGCCCTGTGTTTGGTGGTTTCCTCACCACCTACTATTCGTGGCGATGGGCGTTTCGTATCAATTTGTTTGTCGCCGCGGTCGTGATACTCGGATCATTCATTGTGCATGAAGCGCGCGATACTGAGCACAAGCCACAGCTCGACTTAGCAGGTATCCTCCTTTCATCACTCGGCATGCTATTGGTGGTATTTGGTGTTATTGAGTCTTCAACCTATGGTTGGTTGTATGCGAAGGAGCCCTTCATGCTCGGCTCACTTTCACTCGCCTTTCTGGGAGAGTATTCTATAGTACTCCCAAGCATCATCACTGGGCTCGGACTCCTCGGGCTCTTTGGGCTTTGGCAGTATTGGCGCGAATATCACTTAGACAAAGTGCCGCTTGTTTCGCTCTCGTTGTTTCAAAATGTGGTTTTTGTGCGTGGCGCGCTCATTATCGGCCTGTTGTCTCTCGCCCAGGTGGGCATGAGTTTTGTACTGCCGGTGTTCTTCCAAAGCGTACTCGGACTCTCGGCGATACAAACCGGCGTAGCCATGTTGCCCATGTCGCTGACACTCTTGGTCGTGTCGGCGCTGAGCGCTTATATCATCCAATTTGTAACTCCCAAACGACTTATTCAGGTAGCGGTTGTCATTAATGCCCTTGCCTTTTGGGTCCTAAGCCTTGGCATCGCGCGCGATACCACACAGTGGGCACTTGTGCCGGGCTTCATACTCTTTGGCATTGGCATGGGACTCATTATGTCGCAGGCAAACAATATAACACTTTCGGCGGTACCGCTGACACAGGCAGGAGAGGCCTCGGGCGTAAACGGCACACTACGCCAATTGGGCGCGTCACTTGGCTCGGCTATTATGGGTGCCATACTCCTCTCCACACTTACCACTAATATGGTTGCGGGGGTTATGGCGAGTCCCAGTATCCCCGACGGGGCAAAATCGAGTATTGCACAGGAAGTGCAAGCACAGATATCAAACATAGAATTTAGCGGTAGTCTGCAGGGCGACCGGAACGCCACACCAAGCATCATCGGAGGTGAAATAGCGTCAATAGCGCGCAGTGCCACCGTCGAAGCGAGCCGACTAACACTCCTCTCGGGTATTTTCTTTATGGTGCTTGCCTTCTTGCTTACGCTGCGGCTCCCTAATACAAAAATGGTCACCACTGTTGAGCAAAAGCCCGCGAGCGGACACTAAAAAACTACACTAGGCGCGGCGCGCTCCAGCCGCCCGCATAAACGCGACAAACAGCGGGTGCGGATTGAGTGGGCGCGAGGTGAGTTCAGGATGGAACTGCGAACCAACAAAAAACGGGTGCACGTCGCGTGGCAACTCGGCTATCTCCATGAGCTTGCCTGAGGGTGACTTACCTGAAAAAACAAGGCCGGCCTGCTCGAGCTGTTTGATGTACTCAGGGTTCACCTCGTAGCGGTGGCGGTGACGCTCACCAACTTCCTTTTTACCACCATATGCCTCATGGGCGACCGTCCCTTCCGTGAGCACGCAGGGGTAGGTACCCAAGCGCATCGTGCCCCCATAGTCGGCCTTGGTGAGTTTTTCTACTTGATCAGGCATAACGTCGATGACTGGATGCGGCGCCTGCTTGTCTACCTCGGCAGTATTCGCGCCTGTGAGCCCTGCAACATGCCGCGCGTACTCGATGGTCTGCCACTGCATGCCATAACAGAGCCCGAGGTATGGGATTTTTTGTTCGCGTGCAAACTGGATAGTACTCACTATACCCTCAACCCCGCGCGAACCAAAACCGCCGGGAACCACGATACCGTCATACTGCCGTAGTTCCTCTAACTTCGTAGGATCTTTTTCATATACTTCAGAATCGAGGTACGAGAGGTGCACCTTACTGTCGAGCGCATAGGCGGCATGCTTGAGTGCCTCGATAACAGAGATATAGACATCAGAGAGCACATATTCGCCTGACATAAAGTATTTACCAACAACCGCCACCTCCAGCTTTTTACCGCCATTCTTAGATTTAGCGACAAAGGCCGACCACTGCGACAGGTCGGTAGGGCGATGCTCAAGTCCGAGCACATCACATAGGAGGTCGCCCATACCATCCTTCTCATAGTTGAGCGGTACGTCGTAGATAGAGTCCACATCGGGCGCACTAATGACACGCTCGGGGAGAATATTGCAAAAAGTGGCAATTTTTTCTTTGCGTTTTGCATCCAGCGGCACCACGGCACGCGCGACAATGAGGTCGGCCTGGAGGCCCGCGGAGTTGAGCTCGCGACTCGCATACTGGGTTGGTTTGGTCTTCATCTCACCAATGTTGTTGGGTATCGGCACATATGACAGCATCACAACCGCCACATCATGCGGATATCTTTGCTTCAACATGCGGGCTGCCTCAAGAAAGATGATGTTTTGATACTCACCGATGGTGCCGCCAATTTCAACCAAGGTGACTTCAGCCCCGGCATTTTTTTGCGCTTCGCTGATGCGACGCAAGACCTCCGCCGGCACATCAGGCACCACCT
>CAYSPK010000063.1:0-4415 GCA_964432905.1 uncultured Candidatus Saccharibacteria bacterium
ACTCTGGCAACAGTCACCAAAGTACCATAAAACGCCCTCTAAGGCGAGGTTATTTCCCTTTTCGGCGCTCGCGGCTGGCATACTCGTCGAGGGTAGCGACAAACTCTTCTTTTGAAAACGCCGGCCAGTAGGTGGGCGTGAAAAAGAGTTCACTATAGACACTCTGCCAAGGTAGAAAGTTTGAGAGCCGCTGCTCGCCACCCGTGCGGATGATGAGGTCTGGGTCGGGGATATTAGCAGTCCATAATTCTTTTGCAAAATCTTCCTCATTTATCGAGGTCTTTCCTCGCGCGAGCAGCTTATTTACCGCAGTGACTATCTCGAGACGCCCACCGTAGGAGAGCGCGATTGCGACGGTGTCTTTGGGGTTTGCGGGATTGCTCTCTTCAATAGAGCGCATAACGTTCGCGAGCGGCTCGCCAAAACGCGCTGTGTCACCCATAAACACCACGGCACCACCGCGTTCTTGCACCCGCTTGAGGTCTGGCAGCTTAGTTGCAAATAGATCCAAGAGGTACGAGACTTCCTCTGGGGCACGATTCCAATTTTCGGTCGAAAAAGCATAGAGGATGACATACTCGATACCCTCATCATTGCACCACTCCAACACCTCTACCGCTTTATCATGCCCGAGCAGGTGCCCAGCCTCTTTGCTCATGCCATGCTCTTTTGCATAGCGGCGATTACCGTCCATGATGATGCCGATAGATCGTGGCCGTGTGTGTTCCATATGTGATTGAAACTCAAACGCACAACAATAGTTACTCTGAGCCGAAGGCCGGAATCGAACCGGCGACCTACTCCTTACCATGGAGTTGCTCTACCGACTGAGCTACTTCGGCGGGACGAACGCGCCCGCGCCCTGTGGCGCGGACACATTCAAACGTACACCAAAAACCCAAATTTTTCCACACCCACCAGCACAACGCCTCGCCGGCTGGTGGCCGCGGTCTATTCGCGCATTGGCATTGGCGGCGGCAGAGCGCCTATCCCAACTGTCACAGCAGCGAGGGTGCCGTCAGTGGCCTTCGTGACTTCGGCACCAACTTGCGCGCCCACCGTTATATCGCTCATTGTCCCGACACGTGGAGTTGAAGAGGCAACGGCCACCTTGATTATTGTTGTAGAAGTAACAGTAATAGACGGCGAGGTCGTGTTGGTTTCCCTCAGCTGTATCGTGAACGTATTGTTTGAAACCGAGGCGACCGTACCAACAAAAGCGCGGCGATCGTTCATACTTTGCAACTGTCCAGCACCACGCTGCTCGGTGTTATCTCGCTCACCATCAAGCCCTTTGCCACATGCGCGCTCAAAGAACCCACGCGTTAGGGGGCCAACGGCACCCGTTGTTGAAGACGCAATACCGTTTTTCATTTGGAAGCGGGCCATGGCTCGTGCGGTCAAAGGACCAAACGTGCCCGTTGATGATGCAGTAAAGCCCAACTCATCATCCTCGCGGAGCATGTCTTGCAACTCGCGCACATCATCACCTTTCGAGCCAATTGTTAAGTTACGATTGAGCGCGATACACATCGCCTTGCCTATCTGGCCAGGCGGCATACCTCCCTGGTTCCAGGTTGGCGTGGTTGCAGGAGTAGTAGAGCCTGTGTTTGTGGTGCCGGTGAGTGTTGTCTGCACGCTAGAAATAACGCCCTGGTCCGCACCAAACGACTGCAAGAGCATGAGAATGGCGTTAACTTGGTTAGTGGTGAGCGCAGCTGCACGTGCCGGCAGTGACACCGCTAACAGCGAGAGCACAAGAACACTACCAAGGAATACTTGTTTTAGTTTTTGCATATATATTACTGAACTGGTAACACCCTTACAGTACCGTTTTACATCTGCCTTGTACAAGCCTCTGTCCACAGGGCCAGATTATCTATATACGTAGGCTCTATTTGAGAGCACACACCTGTGCGAGTTCAGCTGTGTCGGCCTTGGTTACAAAGAGCGAGTCCCCCGCATTTATTTTGTACATGATGGCGTTTGGGTCGTTCACATGCTGCAGCCCAAGCGCGTGCCCCAACTCATGCGCCAACACACGCACCAACTCGGTGTGGTTAGCGTACGAATATATGGTAATAGTGCGTGCACCTCCCTTTTCTTCATAGACCCCTTCTTCAAACTCACCAAGCGAAGAGCCCACTTGGTTGTATTGTGCGACATTGAGCTGCAGTGCGGCGATGAGCCGATTTATTTCTCCTGCCAAGGCATTGAGCATATCAATATTGTCATTGAGTGTTTGTTGGGCCGCCTCAAGCGTCTGCTGCTCTTGCTGAAGCGACACTTTTTGTGCTTGTAGCTGCACATATACCGCGGAAGACGCGCCGCCCCGGCGATTCCAACTTTGTACTTGTGCGTTGTAGGTACTTAGATGCTGCTCATATGCGGCCTCCTCTACTTGGTAGTGCGACTGCTCTGCGGTAATAGTTTCTTTGAGCGCATCATAGCGCGTGCGCAGCATGTCATAGGATGTTTTGTCTGTCGAAATAGTGAGACCTGCTTGTTTGAGTTTCTGAGTTGCTGCTTGGCGGCTATCATACACAAGACTAATGGTCACCTCTCCACCCGAGGGCATATAGGTAAACAGTGTGGTACTACTTACTTTTTGCCAAATAGCTGCTGCCTCTGCAATATCTGCAGCATAGGTCGCTTGCGATATACCAAAACGTGGGTCAATCGCCCCTATTGAGTAAGTGATCGGCTGTGCGCACGGAGCCGCGCCTATGTGTAGTACTTTTTTAACTGGGGGTAGCCAGTACTCTTCAGTATAACGGGCGACACCTACTAGCATGAGCACAAGGAGAAGTGTGGGTAGCGTTTTTGAGCGCTGCATGATTATGTATGGCGCGCTCGCAGCTTGGCATTGTGTCTATAGAAGAGCACTGGCACGAGCGCAAGAGTGAGCACAATAGCAAATGAGAGACCAAACATAATAGCGAAGGCAAGTGGTCCCCACATAGCATTCGTGAAGGAGAGCGGCACCATACCAATAACTGTTGCTATCGTGGTAAGCACGATAGGGCGCAAGCGAGTCGCCGCAGCATCCACCACCACGTCGATGAGTGGTTGACCAGGCTCCGCCGCAGTGCGGTGGATCATTGAGTCCATGAGAATGATTGCATGATTAATAATAACACCACCAAGCGCGATAACCCCTAAGAGAGATGAGAAAGACACCGGCTGCCCGGTGAGGGCAAGACCGTCCAAAACTCCAATAAGCGACAGTGGCACAATGAGCAGCAAATAAAGCGTGTAACGAATAGAGTTAAACGAAATGATGAGAATCATAAACATGAGCACAAGACCCGCAATGAGCGCCATGAACATGTCGGTAAATGACTGGTTAATATCTTCGGTTTCGCCACCGTAGGCAACCGTTACTCCCTTGGGCAAGTGGAGCTCCCCCACCCGCTGCTTGAATTCATTCACGACTGCGCTCGCCGTTGTTTGAGAATCTGGGTAGGCGGTCACCGTCTCTTCGCGCACCTTGTTGTAGTGCGTTATAGCGGCGTTACTCACCCCTAGCGAGTCGCTCACAATAGAACCTAAAAGCACCGGCCCCTGAGCCCCCTGCACGGTGATATGCTTAACAGCTTCGATAGTGGCCTCGTTTGTTGTTGCCGGCGTCGTAAACGCTTGGTTGAGATCAAGCTTGACCATAACCTCAATATCATCGGTTGGTTGGCTGATGCTGGTTGCTTTCATGCCGTTCACGGCAGCCCGGAGTGTTTGCGCCACTTGCTGTGTGTTGATACCAAGCGTTGCAGCCTTTGCTCTGTCGATAGAAAGGTCAAACGCGGTGCCATTATTCTCTGTTGAGGCAGCAATATTGGTGACGTGCGGGATGGTGGCAAGCAATTCTCTGCCACGTTCAGCAGCAGTCACCAGGTCGTTCAGATTGTCGCCATCAAAACGAATAACGATGGGCGCGCCCGACGAAGGTCCTTGTGACGCTTGTAAGACTTGTATCTGCGCATCGGTGATAACAGCAAGGCGCTTCGCTAGGTCTTCTTGCACTTCAGTGCTCGTGCGTTTATGTCCTTTGGGGAGATTGACTGTGATGTTCGCTTCATTGCCGCTATGCCCGTGACTCGAGCCCGAGGCACCACCCCCCGCGAGCGCAGAGCTTGCTCCCACAGTCGTTTGAAACGAACTAATCTCGGGGTCTGCATATAAAATTTCTTCGATCGCTCGCACAGTGAGATCGGTCTGTGCCAAAACCGTACCTTCAGGCTTTTTAATATTGATGAAGACAAAATCTTGGTCGCTCTGTGGGAAGAATACTGACTTTACCACGCCGGTAAATGGCAACATGAGCGACAGCACAAACAACACGCCGAGTGTGCGCAAAAAAAGTTTCTGCCAGCGCGGAGTCTCGAGCAAGAGACGTAGATGTGTTTTGTACCAGTGAG
>CAYSPK010000064.1:0-4318 GCA_964432905.1 uncultured Candidatus Saccharibacteria bacterium
CATTATTTCAACCAGCACGCCCACAACTTTTACCCTTCATACTCGCGAGGACGATGACGTTTTGGTGTATATCAGCACAAGCACGGTGATAACCGGCGGCAGCGCCCACAGCGCCGCAGATCTAAACATTCAGGAAACAGTGGTGGTGCTTGGTTCGCCCGCTAACGAAAACGAACTGAATGCGCGCGTCGTGCGTGTACTGCCGCCGCAGCAATAATTAGCTAAATATTCTATACTGAGGTTATGACTAAATGGATTCTTGGGCTGATGGGTATTCTCGCCGCTAGCATTATTAGTTACGCGTTCATAACCAATCACGCACAGGCGCCGCTTGTCTCTGAGACAGCCCAAAACACAACCACCCCCCACCCCAAATGAAACGACTAGCTCTGTCGTCGATGCTACACCAACAAAGAGCGGTTACGCCCTCGCCGATGTTGCGAAGCACAATAGCGCCTCCAGCTGCTGGACTGCAATTAACGGCAATGTCTACGACGTGACCAGCTGGATCAATCAGCACCCAGGTGGCCCCGAGGCTATACTGAGTTTGTGTGGCACCGACGGCTCGAGCGCGTTTAATACACAGCACGGCGGACAGCGCCGCCCCGCCTCTGAGCTCGCCTCGTTCCGTATTGGCCCACTCATCTACTAACAACATGCTTGGCATACCACAAGACTATATTTTGTATATCCATATAGCGACACTGAGCGTCGCGGCTGCGGGCATTATCGCTGCCGATAAAATCGGTTTCGCATGGTTCCGCGGCACACGCGAAACTGTCTCACCCCACACCTTGCACACATTACATACTGTCGTCGGCCTCGCACTTACCTTCATGCTGGCAACTGGCCTTCTGCTCTTTTGGCCGGCACGGGCATTCTTGGTGACCGAAGCAACCTTCTATATAAAAATGTTGTTTGTGGCACTCCTTGTACTCAATTCTTTTGCTATTGAGTATCTGATGGAGACCGCTACTCATACACCATTTCGAAATGTCTCCGTAAGACATAAGCGTTTGCTTTTTCTGAGCGGTGCCATATCACTAGGTTCGTGGGTTGGCGCAGCAACCGCAGCCTTCTTCCTTCTCCCCTAAAGGTCTACAACTC
The DNA here is from genome assembly GCA_964432905.1 of uncultured Candidatus Saccharibacteria bacterium. Lineage (GTDB taxonomy): Bacteria > Patescibacteriota > Minisyncoccia > Phycocordibacterales > SBAW01 > GWA1-54-10. The sequence continues at coordinate 1,108 of CAYSPK010000064.1, forward strand.
TCGTGTCTCGCCGTCAACAAGTGAGATATATTGTGTATTTGGTACAAACAGTTTCATGGCCGTTCCTACAAACCCGCGAAAACTCGGCACGAGCATACCATCATGCACGCCAAACGCAACACGCGCACCAACACGCTGAGCAAAATGTACTGCCTCGGACATTTTCATCCACGGGCCAGCAACGGGAAGCGCGAGCACATCCACAGCGCGCTCTGGCGCATGAAAATTATCACCCGGGAAATAAAATTTCTGTGCCACTAAATAGGCAGTATTTTCAACAAGTCCTATAGTCTCAAAAATGGTCGCATGCTCTTTCCCAAAACCTTCAATTAACAAACCTTTCACCTGTGTAGATTCACCATCGCCCACCACCGACACGGGATTATTGATGCCTGCCTCAGTAATGAGCTTGGCGACCGAACTATTGGTAACTATCTTTACCTCAAGGTTATTGAGCACTAACGCCTGCAATGATTCGATATGAAAATGGTCTGCATGTTCGTGAGTAACGAGTATAGCATCAAGCCCCGTAACCTGCGTATGCGCTTGCGCAGTAAAGTAGCCCGGGTCAGTGAGTATCCGCACCCCGTCGATCTCGAGCACCATCGCACAATGTCCCAATTTCGTGATTCGCATACTATTTTGATTTAGGCAAAGTTGCCTGTAGATCGAGGTGTATAAAGGCATCGGAGAAAGTGGTGCCCACTTTTTTACCTGGGTTGAAGATATTGTGCGGATCAAAAATTTTTTTCACCTGCAGAAAGAGGCAATACATTTCGGGGCCAAACATTTTTTCCACATAAGGGGTGCGCACCAGACCGTCGTTATGCTCTCCGGTGATCGATCCGTGATACGAAATGACCAGGTCATATACCGCATGAGAAAGCTCATCTATCACCTTTGCCACCTTTGGGTTCTTCGGATCAACAAGCGGAATGATATGAAAATTACCGTCCCCCACGTGCCCCGCTATGGTGTACTGGAGCGTATCCGCGTACGGATCAAGGAGTTTTTGAAGTTTTGGTAAAAACTCAGGCAACACGGGAGGCGGCACCACAAAGTCGTCAATGAAGGGTGCCGTGCGTTTACCGCGTACTTTTTTGCGTAGAAGATTGAAACTCTCCCTACGCACCGTCCAATATTTCTTTGCTGCTGCCTCATTTTTAGCGACACGCACTCCAATATGCGGCTGGGTGGCCTCTACCTCGCTTGCGAGTGCCTCGGCTTTCTCTAGCGCCTCTTGCTGCGTACCAGCGCGAAACTCAACAATGAGAACCAATTTCGGTATCCCCCCGCGCAACATCATCCACACCTCAGGCAAAAATGAGAGCCCGAGGGAGATTATGTTGCTCTTCATTTGTGCAGCAAATTCAGGAAAGTAGCGTGCGGCAAGTTTTAGCGTATTGTCATCATACGACTCAAAACTGTCAGGTTTGTGTGTGAGCACCTGGGGCACCACCGCGCCCAACTCAGCTAAATCATCAAGAAAAAGTACGGTCATTGCCGCATATGGTTTTGGGTGTACAAGCCCTAGCCGCATCTTGGTGATGATGCCGAGCGTGCCCTGCGCCCCCACCATAAGCCGGGCTATGTTGAGCGACTCCACTCCGTCACCAATATCCCACAGCGCATACCCGCTAGAATTTTTTTCAACCTGCGGCTTTGCTTTGGCAATAGCATCCGCGTGTGTCTGCACAAGCGACGCAACTTTTCGATATACTTCACCCTCGAACGTCTGTTCTGCTTTTTTGAGTGTAAGTTCGTGCCCCTTGAGGTTCTTCAAGGTGTGCACCAGGCCGTCAGCCATGACCACCTCAAGCTCTTCAACATAGCGGTCAGTTTTACCATATTTGAGATTCTTTTCTCCCCCAGAGTTATTGGCGACCATACCACCTACGGTGTTGAGTTCGCGCGACGCCGTGTAGCTAGGAAGCTCTAGATCTCGCTTCTTTGTCTCGCGGTCAAAATCGCGAAAGTACATACCCGGCTCAACGACCGCGTGCGTGTCAGTAAGCTCCACGAGGCGTGTAAAGTGCTTCGTCATATCGAGAACGATCGAGTCGTTCAAGGGTCCCCCGGACATATCGGTGCCTGCAGAGCGCGCAGTGATAGAGATATGCGCAGCTGGGTTTTCTTTCTTGTGATTCACCAGTTGCACCACCGAACAAACATCGTCCGCATTGAGGGGTGCGACGACTACCTCCGGCACAATGCGAAAAAGGCTTGCGTCGCGAGAAAATTTTTCGCGTATATCTTTTGAATCGTCTACCTCGCCGTGTACAACACTCCGCAGCTCATCTGCTAATGACATGCTCAAATTTTAGCATGCAAAAGTAGCACTAGGCGGTTGGATCGGGGAATGTGGTATAAATCGCCTCAATTTCTTGCATGCTCTCAGGCGAGAGGACCGTGTCGGCCGCCTGCATGTCGGTCACAAGCTGCTCAATACTGGTTGCACCGATAATAACGCTCGTCGTAAACGCACGCTGTTTCGCAAAGGTGAGTGCTAGGACCGCCGGGTCCATACGATGCGCGCGGGCGAGCTCTACATAGCGACGCACGGCCTCCTGTGCATGCGGTGGATTGTAGCGATCTTTGTTGCGTTCAAAAATCGTGAAGCGTGCACCGGCCGGCCTCGCACCATCCAAATATTTACCGGTAAGCACACCCATCGATAAGGCCGAATACGGCAGAAGCCCCACTTGCTCACGCAGACACATCTCAGCAAGACCGATTTCAAATGTGCGATTGATAAGTGAATACTGATTTTGAATAGTTGACACACGCACCAAACCTTTTTCGCGCGAAAGACGCAGCCACTCAGAAAGACCCCACGGCGTCTCGTTCGAAAGTCCAATAGCACGCACCTTCCCCTCTTTCACTAACTCCGAAAGTGCGCTGAGCGTCTCTTCAATAGCGGCACCATCGTCTGCAATGTTAACCTCGGTCACTCCACGCGGACCCCAAAAATTGGCTTTGCGGTCGGGCGAGTGCACTTGATACAAGTCGACATACTCAGTGCCAAGGCGAGTTAAACTCCCCTCAATAGCCGCGCGAATATCTGCACGGGTAAGCCCTGTTGATGCGCGGGTGCCCATCGAGCCCGCTTGGTGACGGCTTGCCACCTTAGTGGCGACAATAAGATCATCGCGTTTACCGCGCTTCCGCAACCACGAACCGAGATATCGCTCCGTCGTTCCCTGCTTTGCTT
>CAYSPK010000065.1:0-4266 GCA_964432905.1 uncultured Candidatus Saccharibacteria bacterium
AGCTCCATGCTGTTGCTGCGGCGGCCAAACAGACCAAACTGCCCGTGGCGGTTGGACTCTCAGAGGGTGAGCGTGAGTTTTTTCCGCTGCGGGAGGTGCGCGCCATCGTCGATATGTACCAAAAAGACGGGGTCGCCATGTATCTCAATGCCGATCATACCTACTCGTTTGAAAAAGCAAAGGAGGCGCTGGACGCTGGTGTCGACTCTATAGTAGTAGATGGCGCAAAATTGTCGTTTGAAGAGAACGTCAAACTGCTGCGGCAAGTGGTGGCATATGCAAAAAAGAAAGCGGGATTTTTTGGTACGCGTGCATTGATTGAGGGGGAAATTGGCTACATCGGACAGTCCTCGAGTGTGATGGAGAAATTGCCCGAGGGTGCGGCCATTACTGAAGAGATGATGACGAAGCCCGAAGAGCTCACAAAGCTGGTAGCACTCACCGGTATAGACCTGGTCGCGCCAGCGGTGGGGAATATCCACGGCATTGTAACCTCGGGCCAGCCCAAACTCTCTATCGGGCGCATTGGCGAGCTTGCCCGTGCGGTCACGGTACCGCTCGTCTTACACGGAGGTTCAGGCTCGGGCGATGAGGAGTTTGTGGCGGCAGTGAAGGCGGGTATGAGCATGGTCCACATTAATACTGATATCCGCGTCATCTACCACGATGAGGTAAAAAAGGCGCTCGAGGAAGGGAAGGATGTTGCACCGTATAAGTTTTTGGCCCCCGCTATGCACAAGACGACCGAGTATGTGGCCCAAAAGCTCGCCCTTTTTGCCCGCTCGTAGGGGTTGCAAAATCATAAAAACCCTATATAGTAGGGACTCATGGAATTGACGGTAGAAAAGCGCGATATAAACGCAAACCTTAATGAGCTGCGCCGCAGTGGCATGCTCCCAGCGGTCGTATATGGCCGCAGCGAAGAGTCGACCCCGATTGTGGTAGACCGCAAGACGTTTGAAAAGCTTTTTAAGGAAGCGGGTGAGTCTACCGTTATCACACTCAAAGGCCTCGGTGGTGCCAAGGACGCGCTCGTACACGAGGTTGCTGTTCACCCGGTCACGGGCCAGCCACTGCATGTCGATTTTTATGCTATCGAGAAAGGTCAAACAGTCACTGTTTCTATCCCGTTTGAGTACGAAGGCATTTCAAGTGCGGTAAAGGATTTGGGCGGTGTGTTGGTTAAGGTGATGCACGAGCTTGAGATCGAGTGTGAGCCGAAGGATCTCCCACAAGAAATCATTGTCGATATCTCTAAACTCAAGACGTTTGATGACCAGATTTTAGTGAGAGACCTCAAGCTCCCGGCGAGCGCCAAGGTGAGTGTTGATATGGACGAAGTGGTTGCTCTTGTGTCTGCTGCTGAAGAAGAAACAGAGGCGGCGCCGATGGATATCTCGCAGATCGGCTCATCGGTTGAGCGCGGCAAGAAGGAAGAGGAGGAGATCGCCGAGTAAGCGACATGCAAAAAAACGCCCCGCTCGGGGCGTTTTTTTGGTATAGAATAGGGCAATGGGTATACGCAAACTGTGGATAACTGCAGGCTGTCTCGCTGTTGTGTTTAGTTGGGGGGTTACGTTGGTTTTTGCACAGTCAGATACAGCTGGCTCCGCACAGACCGATGCATACCGGGCAAAATTACAGGCCCAACTTGATGATTTAGAGAAGCAAATAGGGGCGCAACAAACGATACTCGATGAGACCAAAAAGCAAGACGTCTCGCTACAACGAGACATCAAAATACTCGACACGCAGATCGCACAAGCAAAACTCCAAATCAAGGCGCGTGACATCGCTATCGCTGAGTTGCAGACGGGCGTCGTGCAAAAACAAAAAACTATCTCAACGCTCAATACGAAGATGGGAGATGAACTCGACTCGCTCGCTGCCCTACTGCGTGAAAAAAATAGACTCGACTCCACCTCCCCCGCTGTCGCCGCTTTTTCGGCTAAAAGTCTGTCAGAATTTTTTATCGATGTTGACACCTTTGACCAGATAAACAAAAAGCTCCAAGCCTCTTTTGCAGAAATTACTAATACTAAAGATCTGACCAAGCGGCAACAAGACGACCTGCAGTCACAGCTTGATGAAGAAACACAGTTGCGCCAAGTGCAACAGTTACAGGCGCAGCAGATCTCTCAGCAACAGTCGCAAAAGCAAAAAATTTTGGCTGATACCAAGGGCCAGGAAAAAGCCTACCAAGCGCTCATTACCAAAAATAAACAGTCGGCGGCTCAGATACGCGCAGCACTCTTCCAACTGAATGGTTCGGCTGCTATCTCGTTTGGTAAGGCGCTCGACTATGCGAACGAAGCTTCAAAAGCAACAGGGATACGCCCCGCATTCTTACTTGGTATTATCCGTGAAGAGTCCAACCTGGGCTCAAATGTTGGTAAGGGTACGTATGCGGCCGATATGCACCCAACGCGCGATGTACCTATTTTTTTGGCCATAACCGCAAGCCTCGGGCTTGACCCAAACTCTATGCCGGTTTCAAAGAAGCAATGGTACGGCTGGGGCGGCGCTATGGGCCCGGCGCAGTTTATTCCCTCTACCTGGGCTGGCTATGCGGGCTATGTGAAGCCTGATTACCACTACGAATCGAGTAAAGACCGCATAGGCAAGCTCACCGGCAATCAGCCGCCAAACCCGTGGAACCCCGAGGATGCTTTTATGGCTTCTGCTATATATCTCACCGACTCTGGCGCTGCAGCGCAAACTCCCGCGGCAGAGTTTAAGGCAGCCATGTGTTATCTGGCTGGCTGTGGCAATGCAAACAAAGCTGACCTCCAGTTTTATGGCCAACAGGTCGCCCAATTTGCCGCTCAGTATCAGTGTCAGATCGATATCATTAATGGCAAAAGCGGCAGCTGCTAGCGTTGGCTTGCCTTTTGCCCCCTCGCGTGCTATCTTGGTGTCATGAAAACGGATACCCACCCGACATATTTCCCTGAGGCAAAAGTCGTTTGCGCATGCGGCAATGTCTATACTATTGGTTCGACCAAGAAGGAACTTTCGGTCGAAATCTGCTCTGCGTGCCACCCCTTTTACACCGGTAACGAGAAGCTCATGGACGTTGCTGGTCGCGTTGAGAAGTTCAAGGCTCGTCGTGCAGCTGCCACCACCAAGAAAGGTAAATAACGTGTCACAAGAAGGCGCCTCAGGAATTCTTTCCGCAAAGGTCCTCGGTTCTCCCCGCTCTCCTTTCTCTGGCCTACGGCCAAAAGTAGAGCTCGGCCAGACCATTTGCTTCTAGAATTCCCTCGGCGCCTTTTTACGTACTTGTATCCTTTAGAACATCCATGGAAATAGACATTCAAAAATTTAAAGAGAATCCCAAAACCGCATACTTTGCCGTGGAGCTCGAACGTCTGCTTAGCGAAGAGGCTGAGGTGAAGGAGCTTGCTCAAGGCGAGCTTGGTGATTTGGCTGGCGACGACCTGAAGCGTATCGAAGAGCAAAAGCAAGCGCTTCTCACAGAGATTGAGCGTATTCTCGAGTCTGAGCGAGCTGAAGAAGAGTTCCCCAACGAAGCGGTGCTCGAAATTCGCGCAGGCGTGGGTGGTGAAGAGGCTGCGCTCTTTGCCGAAGAGCTTGCAAATATGTACCGCGCCTATGCCGAGGCGCAAGGCTGGCAGGTGCGTGTTCTTTCGGAGTCCAAGACCGACTTGGGTGGCTACAAAGAAGTGGTGATCGAATTGCGCGGCATTGGTGTGTACAAAAAGCTGCGCTTCGAGACCGGTGTGCATCGTGTACAGCGTATTCCCGCGACCGAAAAGTCGGGTCGCATCCATACCTCGACCGCCTCGGTCGCTATTATGCCTATTCGCAAAAAGCATACGTTTGAAATACATATGGGCGATTTGGAGGTGGAGACTTCTCGCGCTGGTGGTGCTGGTGGGCAAAATGTTAACAAGGTGGAAACGGCTGTCCGCATTATCCATATTCCAACAGGCATCGATGCTCGGTCTCAGGTAGAACGCACACAAAACGCCAACCGAGAGCGCGCTATGGCCGTGCTCTTGGCTAAGCTCGAGCAGATGCAAGAGGAAAAGGAAAACGCAAAGTATGCTGCTCAGCGTGCTGAGCAGATAGGCACCGCCGACCGCTCCGAGAAGATCCGCACCTACAACGTGCTCCAGGACCGTATCACCGACCACCGTATTAAAGAAAGCTGGCACAATCTCCCCAATATTTTGGCGGGCAATCTCGAGCCTATCATTGAGGCACTAGCGCATTTTACCGGCGAGCCTGGTAGTGGCGGGG
>CAYSPK010000066.1:0-4246 GCA_964432905.1 uncultured Candidatus Saccharibacteria bacterium
TTCCCTATTGGGAATATTGAAATGCGGGTCACTACATATTACCGAGAGTTCAATTTTTCACTGTTACAACTACCAGAGTCGCAAGATCTACGTTCGGCTATAGGGCACATTCTCGGAGTGAACAGCCTTGAGTTTGCTTATGCTCCAAAACCTGGCTTCAATGCGCGTATGGTTGATATAACCAAACCTTACGAAAAGGTACATGTTGCTCGACCCTACCTTCTACGAAGCGAGGAAGAAGCTGACGGCATGCTACTCTCAGAAGGAAAAGCTATGCTTATGTCGCTGGGCGGCTGCGGTATCGTCATCTTGCATAGCAGGGCAAACGGTAGGATCGCCGTACTCCACTGTGCACAGAGAAGTCTCATAAACCTTGAGCCTGATAAGCCACGGCAACACGAGTCGATTATCTACGCTGGGTTAGAGGCCCTTGAGACGGATCCGCGAGACGTGTGCGCATTTGGTATGAATTTCATTCCAGCAGTTGAGCATTTTCATCCCTATGATCATCCTGAATTCGATAACCATTGGCTGTATCAAACCCTTACCGCTATTGGCGATGGAATAGCAGTGGAGACAACCAGAAACAGGAAGGGAGGGATCCTCGTTGATCTCGCAGCTCTTACTCGAGCACAATTACAAAAAGTTCATGTGCCTGCGAAACAAATCCATCCCTTTGTTCTCATGCCTCCAGATCTGCCACACACCCACCTCCCACGCAGTGATAAGCGGAGGAAACACACCTATCTCGTCCTTGTACACGCAAAGCGCGCATAGTCGCGCTAGAGCCACCGGCATCCCAATGGGGTGCCGGTGCTTTTTCTTTTGGGAGGCAGCGGTGGTAGTATGGCTCATATGCAGTACAAAAAGGCCCATTTCATCGGTGTCGCCGGCAAGGGTATGAGCGCTGTGGCGCTTCTCCTACGCGAGATGGGTGTGGAGATCAGCGGCTCGGACGCTGGTTTTTATCCACCCGTGAGCACTTATCTTAATGATGCCCACATTCCCTTTCATGAAGGCTATAAGGCTGAGAATATTCCTGTCGACGCGGATGTGATCATCATCGGCAAAAACGCCAAACTCGTGCCCGAAGAGAACGAGGAGGTCCGTGCCGCGTTTGAAAGCGGCAAGCCGGTCAAATCCTTCCCCGACATTTTAGAAGAGCTCACCGCCGGCAAGGAGACGCTCATCGTCGCCGGCTCGTATGGCAAGTCAACCTCAACTGCGCTCCTCGCATGGTGCCTGAAGGAGGCCGGTAAAGACCCGAGCTACTTTATCGGCGAGGTGACCCGCGGGTTCGCCTCCTACGCACACCTTGGGGCGAGCAACCTGTTTGTGCTCGAAGGTGATGAATACCCTTCAGCCAACTGGGACCCGACGTCAAAATTTTTACACTACAACGCAAAAAACGTGTTGCTCACCTCCGCGACGCACGACCATGTGAATGTCTACCCGACGCACGAAGACTATCTGAAGCCCTTTCGCCAGCTGCTTGCCAGCTTGCCCAAAGACGGTCTCTTGGTAGCAAGCTCCGAGCGCTTTGCACAAGAGCTCGCGGGCGAGTGCGAGGTAGAAAAAATTTCATATGGACTTAGTGGCGGCGGATGGCATGCAGCAAACATAGTGCACAATACAACCACCACCTTTGACCTTATGCATGGCGATGAAAAAGTAGTGACACTTTCGACTACCCTTCTTGGTGATCATAATATTGAAAATATTGTTGGTATTAGTGCACTCTTGCTCACCAAAAAATTACTTGCTCCCGAAGAGCTAGCAAAAGGTGTCGCTTCTTTTCAGGGTGTGAAGCGTCGACTCGAGCTCCTCTCGCAGTCGCAGGTGCCGGTCTATGAGGGCTTTGGCTCGTCCTACGAAAAGGCGCGCAGCGCCATGGAGGCTATCGCTCGGCACTACCCCAAGCGCCGACTCGTCGTTATCTTTGAGCCACACACCTTCTCCTGGCGCAATCGTGATGCACTCAAATGGTATGACTCCGTATTTAAAGAAGCGGCAAAAGTCTATATATATGAGCCCGCGTCGCAAGGCGCCACGACGCACGCCCAAGTGACGCAAGAAGAGATCGTTGCGCGCGTGCGCGCGACGGGGCTCGACACGACCCCCATCCACGACAAGGCCGGTGCGCTCGCGCTCTTGCGAAAAGAATTAACACCAAACGATGTGGTATTGCTCCTCACCTCCGGCGACTTGGGCGGACTCATCGTGAGCACCCCGCATTTAGTAGAAGAGTTATTCCCCCTCAGCGCATGAAGTTTTTTTCGAGCGAAGTAGCCCACAATTATGGGACGTATACCTTTGCGTATGCACAGTATGCCACGCTCGAGCCGGGCGACCGCCTAAGCGAGGCGTATGCCAAAGGGTATCTCCCCTACAGCGGCTCGCAGGGTGTGCACCATACACTCTACATGGCGCGCAGCGCTCGAGTACTCCTTAAAGCATTGCACCTCACAAGCGAGAACCGCCGCATCGCAAAAAAGTTTGACGGGCGCTTTGCAAAGGAGCGCACCGCACTTGCGGTGTTTGATGCGGACGAAACTTTTTACACCTTTTGTCTCGACTATTTTAAAAATCGCCACGGCGGCACCACCATGCCGCGCGAGCGCTTTGCGCATATCCTCGGCAGCGGCTTTGTCTCACACATCACCACCTACCGCTTTGAAGGTATGCCGGTTGCTTACGTGTTTGAAATGCGCGAAGGTGATGCTGTGCACTACTGGTTCTCTTTCTATGACCTGTCGCTCGTGCAGCAGTCGCTCGGGCTATGGCTCATGCTCGACTGCATCCGCGACGCTAAAGAAGAAGGCTTCGAACACTACTACCTCGGCACCGTCTATGGTGAGAAAGCTCTCTACAAAACCAACTTCGAGCCGCTGCAGTGGTGGGACGGCGGCGCGTGGCAGAGCGATATCAAACTGCTGCGCGAGCGGGGGCGCAGCGACCACGAGCGCATCGTGCACCTCATGGATGCGTGGAAAAAGCACGAACATTTTTTCTAGCTTCGCTTTTAGTACTGCTCGATATAGTCGTGCATGCGCGCCATAAGGTCCTTGGTGACGGGGCCCGGGGCGCCAGCGCCTATGGTGTGTCCATCAATTTTCACCACAGGCACAATATCTTTAAAACTTGAGGTAATAAACGCCTCGTCGGCATCAAGCGCCTCGGCAATAGTCACTGCCCGCTCTTGGGCGGGGTAGGCCTGCGCCGCGAGCTCAAGCGCAACCTTACGCGTGATGCCGCCCAAGATACCTTCTTTAGGGGTCACAACAACTCCGTCTTTCACAATAAAAAAGTTGCTTGTCGCTGCTTCGAGCACGCGCTCACCATCGGTGTAGAGAATTTCTAGAGCGCCTTGCTGTTTGCGCTTCTCTTGCAGGAGCACGGCTTGGATATAGTTGATTGTCTTGAGTGCTGGGAACTGGCGCACAAAATTAAAAGTCATGAGCGAACAGCCCTGGGCGAGGTAGTGACCAGGCAACGACACAAACTCCTCAACCAAAATATAAAATGTGGGTTTGGTGCCGTCATACTCAATACCGCCTATCGCATCGCCGCCTGTGAGGATAAGGCGCACCACCGCATCCTCATAGCCATTACACTCAGAGAGCTCAAGTATGGCGCTTTTGATCTCTTCGACGCTTGCGGGGATAGTGATCTTAAGTTCAGCCGCTGAGCGCACAAAGCGCTCCATATGGTCCTCAAATCGAAATGGCTTACCGTGGCGCACCACGAGCGCCTCGTATATCCCAAACCCGCGCAAGAGCCCCACATCATAGACGCCCACCTTGGCCTCCGACACAGGGACGATGCTCCCATTGAGAGAACAGTATACCGGCTTCATCTCCTATTTATACACGATTTTGGGTGGGCATGGGGAGACTCGAACTCCCAAGGATTGCTCCATACGCTTCTGAGACGTACGCGTATACCAATTCCGCCACATGCCCGTGGGGCCTACTATAGCAATTCCACCCCCGCTCGGCTAGCTATTTCGTCATAGCGTATAGCTGCGCCACTTCTTGGGCCGATAGTGCGCGATTATACACACGCAGATCGTCGATAGAGCCGTTGAAGCGTCGAGCGTCATCATATCGATTCCCTATTGTAAAATTAACACTGTTTACCGAGGCTGCCGGCATACCACCGCTCGTGTAATACTGCCCATTGATATACATCGAGCCTATACCACCCGGAACCACCACCAGTGTTATCATTGTCCATTTATTGTTTG
>CAYSPK010000067.1:0-3641 GCA_964432905.1 uncultured Candidatus Saccharibacteria bacterium
CCTGAGCCGGCGAGCTCTGCTTGGGCTATGAAGAGATGCTCTTGTACATCACGCACCACTTTGGACGCTGCGTCCGCAGACTTTTCTTGGCAGAGCGCATAGCACACACCGAGGAGCGAGTTGAGCTCATCGAGCGTGCCGAGCGCATCATATATGGCGCTGTCTTTGGGGAAGCGCTATTTGGTCACAAAGAGGCCAGACCCTCCGGCGTCGCCTTTGCGGGTATAGATGCTCATACGCTACGCGCTAACAGTTTCGGTGGGGACTACCATGTCGACGTCGCACACGCCACCCACACACGCGAGCTCCTTCTTTTGCTCAGTTTCGTCGGTGCGCTCGTAGATAACCAATTTTGAGTAGTCGATGGTGGGGAAGTTTGCCACGAGCTCGTCGTAGCGCTTTTTGTCGATAGTCTCGTACGGCGCCAAGCGGTATACGTGGTCGAAGCGCGGGAGGAAGGAGAGGCCGCCGATGATATCCCAGTTTTTTTGTACCCAGTCGACGACGCCTATCCACTCATCTTCACCAACCGAGATGGTGGCTGAAGGATTGTGCTCGGTGAAGTTGAGTTTGATCATCTTCCAGTACTCGAGCTGCTCGAGCGCAGAGAAGTCATCTTTAAACTTCGAGCTGTCTGGCGACTCGACGGGGAACTGGAGCACATAGGTCGTGGCGTTTTCGGCGCTTTGGCCTACTTCAGGATAGAAGGGCACACCTTGGTCCTTGAGCATCTTGAAGAGCGAGTCAGTCGCCGAGATGCGCACGCGGCGGATGTAGTACTTCGCGTGGCGCGGGTGGATGCCTGAGGAGCAGTTGAAGGTCTGCGAGACAGTGCCGGAGGGCTTCACCGCAGTGACGGCCATAGACGGGTTGATGCCAAAGCGCTTCGCGTAATTTTCATTTGCAGTGACGACGAGGTCGCGCATAGCCTGCAGGGTCTCGGGGTTGCGCGCGGCCGGGCTGTCCCACTGGCCGGTGATAGAGACGCCCAGGAGCGCTTCTTCGCGGCAGTTGTCGGCCCACTCAGGGCTAATGTAGTTGAACTTCGTGAGTGATGCTTGGTAGGTGCCCAAGAGCGCGGCGAGGCGTGCTTTGCGCATGAGCGACTCGGAGGTGTCGTGCGCGCGAGCGATAACCTCAGAGAGGTTGCAGAACTGTTTAGACTGCAAAATAATTTCACCGCAGGGGTTGGTGCCGATAGAGCCGTGCACGATGCCGTCGCCATTGAGGAAGCCGCGCTTTTTGAAGTTAGCGACACGGCGTTTCGGGAGTGTGTTGGAGAGTGAGCCGCGGTTAAAGATGCCGCGCTCGCCCGAGCCACTCTTCATGAGCGCCACCCACTCTTCCATAAGCTCGGTGTTTGAGGGGCGGTTTTCATACACCGCAGAGTTGTTAGCGACCATGCGGTACGGTTCGTTCATGTAGAACTGGCCCTTCTTCGCGTCGCGCAGCTCTACATCGTCGAGGTCCGAGAGGCTGATCATCGCGGTGCGGCGCACACCACCGGCAACCACACACTCACCCACTTTGCAGATGATGTCATGCACATCAATAGGGCGCAGGCGCCTGCCTTGGCGGCGCAAAATCTTTTCGCGTGCAAACTCAAGGAGCGAGCGCAGTGGCTCAGGGCCAGAGGCCTTACCGCCCATGACTTTGAGGCGCGCACCGGCCGGGCGGATTTGGGAGAAATCAAATTCAATATCGCTACCCGCGTACCAGGTCTCAAGGCCCAAGGTGAGCGCATCGCACCAACCTTCTTTAGAGTCGGCGACTTGGTGGGTGGGGAGTTTCTTTTTCGTTTGTTTTTGAATTTGGGGGAGCTGTTCAACATTTTGGCTCTCCACCGCAAAGCCCACACCACAGCCCTGCATTGAGAGGTACATGATCTCGGCAAAGTCACGCAGTTTGGTAGGCGCGATGAAGGTGCAGTTGTACGCACAGGTATTGCAGCGGCGGGCAGCCTCGCCGGCAAACTGCATGAGACGCATCGAAGGCATCACCTCTTGGCGCAAAATAGCATCGCGCACTTCATCGTACTCAGCGTCGGTGAGCTTGGTGCCTAAATTTTCGCGCATGAAGGAGATATAGCGGTCGACGGTCTCTATCCAGGTTTCGCGGCGATTCTCGGCCTCTATCCAGCGAGCATAGGTGCGCAGGTAGACAAATTCACCCAACGGGTTACCTGCAAAGTACTGCTTACTAGCGGTCGCGAGTGCGCGCACGCGCTCAGGCACCTCGCCTTGCACCGAGCGAACCTTCGAGCGCTCCGCGCGGTAGAGAATGTAGGCCTTGGCGGTAGCGGTAAAGCCGAGCCGCATGAGCTCGCGCTCTACCTCGTCTTGTACGCCTTCAACCGAGGGGGTGCAGTCACCCTTAGTTTCGCAGGCAAGCTCAAGATTTTTAGTGACCGCAGCCGCGACTTTTTCGGGTGCACTCTCATTAAATTCACCCGCCGCTTTCATCGCTTTGCCGACAGCAACCGCGATTTTTGCAGTATTAAAAGGCACCCGCGTACCATCGCGCTTCGTGATCGCTTGTAAAACGGGCTGTGGTGAAGGCATACAAAAACTCGATTATGTTACTAAAGGTCTACTCATGATACTCACCGTGGCTTTGGGGCCGAAATGCGGGTCTATAAAAATGATGGGGATAAGAACGTCGGAAACAAAAAGGGAGGTCGGTAAAGAATTGACGGCCGCACGCTCGCATGCTGGACAGCGCTAACCAAGAGTTCGAGGATACAAAAACATTCGTGTCTAGTGTTGCGTAAAATAAATTAATATGTTATTCTAAACGTCCGATCACTGTCGTGATCGTTTCCCCCATAACTCGCCCAGTCGCCACAAACCCCCGGCGGCTGGGCATTTTTTTGTCTAAAAATACCGAGTTATACTGTATGTATGTTGTTTCTTAAGGTATACGCTACGGCGATGGGCGCGTTTCTCGTCCTTGATGGGCTTTGGATAGGGTTACTCATGTCAGGCTTTTATAAGCGCCAGTTGGGCTACCTCTTTAGCGACAAGGTTGCGGTGTGGGCAGTGGCCGCTTTCTACATTATATATGTTGCGGGGTTGGTCTTTCTCATTATCGAGCCAAATCTCGGGCTTTCGCTCGGGAAAGTGTTTCTGATGGGTGCGGTGGTGGGGCTCATGGCCTATGGCGCCTATGACCTCACTAACCAAGCGACTATTAAAAACTGGCCACTTGTCGTCACGGCGGTTGATCTCGCGTGGGGCGCGTTTGTGACCGGCGCAGTCTCCGTTATTACAGTCGCTGTGGCGCGCCTCTTTGCATAGCTATGCGCAGGCTGACCGTCACCGACCGGATGCAAAAAGGGTATCGCTACACCTGCAGCGCGCCGGTGGGTGAGCGGTTCGATCCGCGTTTTAAGCCCGACCTTACACCAAAAGAGATGCTCGCGCTTGGCGTATTTTGTGGTGTGTATATGCGCGATTGCATCAAAGAATTTCCCAAGACATGGTTCGCACAAGCAAAGCCACAAAAGAAGGGGGTGTATGCTCAAGATCCCTCTCTTAATTTTTTTAAGGTGAAGGCCAGCCAGCCGCTCTTAGTGTGGCGCAAGAAGGGCTGGATACACAAAGACGACCCGCGCGGCTGGTTCCAGTGGTACTGCCGCTACT
>CAYSPK010000068.1:0-3639 GCA_964432905.1 uncultured Candidatus Saccharibacteria bacterium
GCTATAAAATAGCGGCTTTGCTGAAAATTTGAGTTAATTCACTAACGTGCTCGTTAAAATACGGGTCGTTTTGTTTTACTGTTTCAAGCACCGCGGGGTCTGGAGTGTACAGCTTTGCCCAAGTGGTCATAAAGAACGTGAAAAGCAAAAATGAGCTTACTCCCGCAATTGGGTACATATCAGCTATAATCCGAGCGCGAGGGTCTGCTTGCTGGGCTTTTGTGCTCGGTTCAAATTCAAGCCAGCCATGCTGCTCTCCTTTGCCGAAGTGGCCATCACAAATGGTAGCTTGTGGGAATATTTTCCCCAAAGCATGGCAAATATGATGGCATGAGAGAATAACTTCTCCCCAGCTATTTGGTACCAAAGTATTTTCCAGCATACTCCGCATGGATCTGAAGATTTTGATTTGTTCGGGGCTGATAAATCCTTCTGATTCCGTATAGAATTGCACGGCATCTACTCCTTCTTCTTGCAGCACAGTATAAACAATCGCGCTATACTGCAAGGCGTGAGTAAAAATATTCTCATTTTCTGCGACGGGGCGTCGAAGGGGAATCCGGGCCCAGGTGGCTGGGGTGCGCTCGTGGCGTTTGATGGGACGGTAGAAGAGCTGGGTGGGGGAGAGGAGCATACCACCAACAACCGCATGGAGCTCACGGCTGCGACCCGCGCGCTTGAGGAGGCGACCAAGCATGAGGCCAAAAGCGTGGTCGTCCATACCGACTCGTCGTATGTAATAAACGGCATCACCAAGTGGGTGAAGGGTTGGAAGCTGCGCGGCTGGGTCACCAAAGAGGGTAAGCCGGTCCTCAATCGCGACCTATGGGAGGAGTTAGACGGGGCGGTCGCATCGCTTGCTACAAAAGTGGAGTGGCAACATGTAGGTGGGCACGTGGGTGTCGCGGGCAATGAGCGCGTGGATGAAATAGCCTCGTCATTTGCAGAAGGGAAGCCGGTAGAACTTTTTTCGGGTAGTCGCAGCGACTATGCACACGATATAGAAAATATTTCGCATGATGCGACAAAAGCAACTGAGCGCTCGAAGAGTCGTTCACGCTCGAGCGCTAAGGCTTACTCGTATATAAGTCTCGTCGATGGGGAAGTGCTGGTGCACAAGACGTGGGCTGAGTGCGAGGCGCGCGTGCGCGGCAAGATGGCCCGCTTCAAAAAGGCGCTCTCGCTGAGCGAAGAGGAAGCTATCATCGCCGATTTTTCAAAATCCTAGAGTTTGGTACTGTGCCGGCATGGGCGGCACTCTTTTGTATGGTGTCTGTGGAGCTTTTGCGGCGGGGGTCGCGGTGGCGCTGCTTACTCCTGTGCCATTTCTGTTTGTGTTCATATGTTTGGCGCTCGGTGGAGCGT
This sequence comes from uncultured Candidatus Saccharibacteria bacterium, assembly GCA_964432905.1. GTDB lineage: Bacteria > Patescibacteriota > Minisyncoccia > Phycocordibacterales > SBAW01 > GWA1-54-10. The sequence continues at coordinate 1,366 of CAYSPK010000068.1, forward strand.
CTTTCTTTTTTCGGTCGCGCACGCGCTATGCGGTGCCGCTTGCTGTGGCACTCATAGCCTTTAGCTGCGGGGCTGGGCGGGCACACATCACACTCACTAACCTCGCGAGCGAGACACTGCCGCAGTACATAGGTGCTAAAGTCGCTATCGCTGGCCGTGTCGTGGGCGACCCGGATGTGCGCGAAGCGAGTGCGCGCGTGGTGCTTGGTGATCTTTCTATCGATAACGAACCCGTCTCGGGCAAGCTGCTCGTTTCGCTGCCGCCAAGCGCTGAGGTCGTCTACAGCGACCAACTCTATGTGCAGGGGAACGTACAAGCCCCCCAGACCTTTGAGACCCAAACTGGTCGCATCTTTGACTACCCAAACTATTTGCGCGCGCAAGGTGTGCAAGCACAGATGTCGTATGCAAAATTACTTGCTACAAAGCAGAGCGGCTTGTCGCTGCAAAGCTTTCTTTTTTCGCTCAAGCACACCTTCGAGCGCTCGCTCGACGCGCTCCTTCCTGACCCTGACAACGCACTGCTGCAGGGCGTGCTCTTGGGCGAGAAGCGCGGCATATCGCAGGAGCTCACGAGCGCGTTTATCCAAAGTGGCTTGGTGCACATTGTCGTGCTCTCGGGCTACAACATCTCTATTGTTGCTGAGGCGGTATTCCGCACACTCGGCTTTTTGCCGCGCACACTGAGCTTTGGTCTTGGGGGAGTGCTCATGCTCCTCTTTGCACTCATGACGGGCGCGGGCGCCGCGACCGTGCGCGCACTCATCATGGCAAGTATTGCACTCACGGCGCGCTATCTGCGGCGACCGGCAATAGCGCTGCGCGCACTCGTGCTCGCCGCAGGCGCGATGATACTCTGGAATCCGCTCGTGCTCCTCTATGACTCGTCATTCATCCTGAGCGTCTTGGCGACGTTTGGGCTCATCACGCTTTCGCCGTGGGTCGAACAAGTAGTACTGCGCAAATTGCCAAAGCGTGTACTTCAAAGTCTTGGCGAAGAAGTGCGCTCGATACTCGCCTCGACTATCGCTGTCGAGCTGTACGTTGTCCCGGCGCTACTCTATTTCTCTGGAGTGCTTTCGCTCTTGTCACTGCCGGCCAACGCGCTCGTGCTGCCCGCTCTCCCCGCGACGATGCTCTTTGGATTTCTCGCTGGGCTCTTGGGCCTACTCCACCCACTGCTCGGGCTGCTCCCGGCGTTTATCGCCGATGTGCTGCTGAAATGGGTGCTACTCGTGGTCGCCACGGTCGCCGCCATACCGCTCAGCTCGATAACACTGCCACAAGTGTCCGCGTGGTTCATTGCGCTTACCTATATCCCACTAACGTGGTTTGCGGTGAAGAAGTATCAAGCTACTCAGGCTTCCAGCTTGAGAGGGCAGCAAAACGCTTCTCGATAACTGACCAATTGAGATTCTTGAAGAAGGCGTCTATGTATGCGCCGCGGCCGGTCGCGCCATGGTCGAGGATGAAGGCGTGCTCCCAGACATCGAGCGCGAGCACTATCGGGAGCGTGACAAAGTGGCCCATGTGCTGCTCGCCGCTAAAGCCCGTGAGGAGCTGCTGACCCTTAGCGTCCCAGTAGAGTATTGCCCAGCCGGGGCCACGCATATTGCCCACCATTTTGAAGTACTCAAGAAAGTTCTCGGCCTTGTGGTACTCCTTGGCAAATTGTCCCGCAAGCGCGCTCTCGGGGTTGAGTGGCTGCGCGCCGCCCTCGAGCTGCTCGAAGTAGTATTCATGGAGCCGCATACCGTCGAACTCGAACGAGCGACGGCGGATAAGCTCACTAATGGCGTGCGCATTTTTCTCGGCCTCTTTGGCATACTCCGGGAGGAGCGCCGACATCGCATTAAAATTTTTTACATAGCCCGCGTAGAGTGCGAGGTGTTGATCGACAGAAGTTTTAGAGAGGCCTTCCATCTCGGGGAGCACAAAGGTTCTTGCTTCGTATGCCATGGTTTTTTTGCAGTAATGACTAAAGTAACGCAATAGTAGCATTTCTGGCTTCGAAAGACGAAAAACCCCGCCGAAGGCGGGGTTCTGGGTATGTAAAATTTGGGTTAGATAAGCCCGGCGTCCTTGAGGGTCTTGTAGGCGCCGTTCTTGGCGATGGTCTTGATGGCCTGGGTCGAGAGGGTGAGGGTGATCGTCTTGTTGATCTCAGGGACGAAAATGCGCTTTTTCTGGAGGTTTGGCTGGCGGCGCACCTTGCCGGTCGGGTTGAACTTGGTAGCACGAATACGGTTGGAGTAGCCACCGCCAACCTGCGAA
>CAYSPK010000069.1:0-3528 GCA_964432905.1 uncultured Candidatus Saccharibacteria bacterium
CTGTGCGGGCGACTGGGACCCGCGTGCAAAATCCTATGATCACCGCCTCGTGGTGGCCGCTCGCCTACTCCAGTAGTTGTGTCTTGTGTTTATGTGCGGGTGTGCTATCGTGAGGGTGTTCGCAGTAAGTTCTCCATGTGCGCTTGCATCTTGGGGGGTCGCCTTACGAACGAACGGGGCCCAAAGCCCTATTTAGTTGTATTCGCTAGACCTATGGTACAGAAATTGTTCGTGGGTGGTATCCCATGGAAAACGACGAAGGATGAACTCCATGAAGCGTTCTCCAGGGCCGGCGAAGTCGTCTCCGCATCCATTGTGATGAAACCGGAGAACCGCTCTGAATCGCGCGGTTTTGGCTTCGTTGAGATGGCCGATGAGGCAGCAGCTGACGCCGCTATTTCCATGTGGAATGGAAAAGAGTTCGACGGCCGCATCCTCAAGGTTGACTACGCTCGCCCCAAGGAAGCAAACGATAACAATGGTGGCTATCGCCGCGCAGCGTAATCGTTAAGCACTACAGAATCCCTCTGCTCTCGGGCAGGGGGATTTTGTTATAGTAGGGTACGCCAGCTATGCTCCGGGAATTAAAAAATTTTTATGAAAAAGAGGGGAGACATACACTGCCGTGGCGCAAGACGGCTGACCCATACAACATTCTCGTCTCCGAGTTGATGCTGCAGCAGACACAGGTAGATAGAGTGCTTCCCAAATATCGAGAGTTTTTGCGCGCGTTTCCGAGTGTGGGCGCGCTCGCTAAAGCGCCGCTCTCGCAGGTGCTTTTGTATTGGCAAGGGCTTGGCTATAATCGTCGCGCAAAATTTTTGCATGAGACGGCCAAAATAGTCGTCAAAGAATTTGGCGCCAAACTACCCGGCGACCCAGCAATACTCGAGACCTTGCCGGGTATTGGACCGTACACTGCCCGCGCAGTTGTAGTCTTCGCATTCAACCAGCCGGTGGTGTTTGTTGAAACAAATATTCGCACTGTGTATTTACTTCACGGCAACTTGCTTCCGAAAAGGTCTTCGGGCCGCGTCAGCATCAAAGATGCTGTACGCTTCCAGACCATTTTCTCCAGCAAGTTGCCGCTGCGTAAGATTACTGATGCTGACCTACTGCCATTAATTGCAAAAGATTTGAAGCGCTCCAAGATGGAACCGCGAGAATTTTATTGGGCGCTCATGGACTATGGTTCGTATTTAAAGCGCCAAGGGGTGAAGCTTAACCATCACAGTAAGCACTATACGAAGCAGTCGAGGTTTGAGGGTTCCGCCCGCCAACTGCGCGGGGCGATCCTCAAGAATCTTTTGGTTTCGCCCGCCACTGCAGCGCAGCTGCAAAAAAATAGTGGGCGGACCTTGCCTGAAGTTCAAAAAGTTCTCGGCCAATTACAACAAGAAGGCCTCATCTTTCGACAAGGCCTTCGATTCGCGGTTGCGCAGTGAATGTTATAGCTGAGAAAGGTAGTAACCCTTGTACCGACCAAGCAGCACATCTTCGCCGTCAAAGATTGTTTGCAAGTCTTCCTCGGTCAGACTAGACTTGCCTGCCATTGACTGAGCACGTTGCAAAATTCTATTTTCTTTGGTTATGCTGATTTTTCTGGGCGGTCCAGCCTGCTGTCGGACAAACGCAGAAATACTTTCAGTTGTGTACGGCATATCGTGCACCCCCTTGTTGCCGCAGGTATCTTAATCTATTTACACTCCCAATACCACTGGGATGACTATGGGGCGTTTGTTGGTCTTTTCGAAGAGGAAACGCGCCACTGAGTCGGTCACATTATTTTTGACGTACTCGAAGTTGACCGGCTGCATACCTTGGGTGGTATCCTCGATACTTTTCTTGATAAGGAGGCGTGTTTGCGAGAGGAGGTCTTGGTTTTCGCGTAGATACACGAAGCCACGAGAGATAATGTCCGGGCTCTTGCGCAACTTGCCAGTTTTTGGATTTACGGTCGCAATAATGACGAACATGCCTTCTTGCGCCAGCACATTGCGGTCGCGGATGACAACCTCTTGGATGTCACCAATAGAAAAGCCGTCCACAAGGCGCAGGCTGTTTGGAGCGGTTTCCTTGAGACGGACAAAGGAGTTTCCTTCGTCGCGAATTTCAAGAATGGCGCCGTTGTCGGGGACAATAATCTCTTCTTCTGAGCGGCCGCACGCTTTGGCGATGTCAGCATGCACGCGCAGCATGTAGTGGTAGCCGTGCAGTGGCATAAAGAAGCGCGGGTTAATTTTTGAGTGAATCCAAAAAGTCTCGTCGCGGTTTGCGTGACCCGATGCGTGCACATCCATCGTTTCGCGGTGGATAATTTTTGCGCCCTGTCGTGAGAGGTTGTCCTTGAGTTTTTGTACCGAACGCTCGTTACCAGGGACGACCGATGAGGAGAGCACGTTTGTGTCATCGTTCTTTATCTTGATGTATTTATGCGTTTTGACTGCGATGCGCATAAGGGCGGCAAACTCATCTCCTTGGGCGCCAGTAGCAAGGATAACCACCTTACTATCAGGCAGATGTTCAAGCTGCTCCGCGGTGATGAACGTTTTTTCAGACACCTTCAACATGCCGAGTTGCTTCACAATTTCAACATTCACCTTCATGCTGCGTCCCTCGATAAGGACCTTTTTGCCAGCGCGTTCTGCTGCCTCGAGCATACGCATAATGCGCTCAAGCTGCGAAGAAAAGGTGCCGATGATGAGGCGACTGGTCGACTGGGTGATAATGTCGTCGAGGTTCTTTTGTACAACCCGCTCAGGGATAGAAAATCCTGGCTTTTCGCAGTTAGTGGAGTCTGCTGCAAGAAAGAGTACATTGCGATCTTTGAAGAAAGAAAATTCTTTTTCTTCAGTCTCTGTTGGCACTCCATCGATATGGTCGAGGCGTAAGTCGCCCGTAAAGACGAGGTCTCCATACGGGGTTTCGATGATGATGCCCATAGAGTCGGGGATGGTGTGGAATACGGAGAAGAAGCGTACACGCAAATCGCCTACGCGCACCACTTCGTCTTTCTCAACCTCGTAGATATCAAGTGGTTTGAGGTGAGGGAACTCCTCTTGACGCTTGCGGATCATGACGCTCGTGAGGCGGCGCGTATAGAGCGGTGGGTAGCCGATGCGATCGATAACGTATGGAATGCCGCCAATGTGGTCGAGGTGCCCGTGGGTGACAAACAGTGCACGGATCTTGTCCACACGGTCTTCAAGATATTTAGTATTCGGCAAAATATAGTCGATACCGGGGGTTTCCTCTTCTTTAAATTGGAAGCCACAGTCGACGATGACAATATCATCACCAAACTCGATCATGGTCATATTGCGACCAATCTCCTCAACACCACCCAAAGGGATGATGCGGATATTTCCGGGTTCTACTGGCGGGATCACTTTATCCTCCCCCTGTTGAGCTCCTGCTTGTGCGCCGAGCTCCGGGCGTGGTGGTGGGGTCTGGTGCGGGCGAGGCCCATGGTTGCGGCCGCCGCGCCTATTCAAAGGGCGGCCGCTCCTTTGGCCGTGCGGACGCGCG
>CAYSPK010000070.1:0-3459 GCA_964432905.1 uncultured Candidatus Saccharibacteria bacterium
ACAACCGGGTATTCTTGCGCTGCGGTAACGCTGTTTTTGTCGAACGTCAGCATAACCGCAAGCCCATGCGTCGTTGCTGCGCTAAAATATTGGTCGAATATAAAATTTCCTAACGAGTAGTATACGATAGTGCTTCCCACCAACTCATGTGCACCAACCACATGCGGATGTGACCCTATGATGGCAGCCGCACCGCTGCTCGCAAATAATTGTGCCAGTGGGCGTATGGTAGCCGTAGACGTTGCGTATTCGGTACCCCAGTGTGCAATCACGACCACCTGTCGGCCCTGTGCCACCTCTTTGCGTATACCGCTAGCGACCACATCCTCCGACGAGCCGCCGAATTGATTAAAGCCGATAAACGACACATGTATGTCACCCGTGTCAAAACGGTACACGGGCTCACTACCTGTAACCCCTCCGAAGTACCCTACTCCAGCAGCGGCAAGGTTGGCATGCGTCTGCTGCAAACCGTCGCTGCCAAAGTTGAGGATATGGTTGTTTGCCAAACTCACCGCGCGCACATTGTGCCTCGCGAGTGTGGTAGCGGTCGATGTCGGGAAGGTAAACACATAGTTACGCGGTGAGCCAGGGATGCTGCCAAAACTAATAGAGGCACTGCTCGTAATCGGCCCTTCGAGATTCCCCACTACAAAATCAGCACTCTTGAATAGTGGATCAATACAGAGAAACGGATAGTCCGAGCCTTGCGTGCTCATTTGGTAGCGAATGAAACGGTCAAAGAATAGATCACCAACAAAAAGGACCCGCAAGGTTGTGGTAGTTGCTATCGAAGCCAGCTCTGGTGCCACAACAGGTACGAGTGCGGCGCTGCCCACATCCTGCGGCGCAGGGCGCAGTATGAGCACTATAGCTGCCGCCGCACATACCAAAAGCGCGGCACCTCCTGCTATTTTATAGCGACCACTTGTGGGATTCATCCCCTTCTTTGTACCATGCGTTGCTGGTGCTCTTGTGTATTCTTTAGTCCGCAATTCTTCCACTTCTTGCCTGAGCCACAGGGGCACGGATCATTGCGTCCAATTTCTCCCGAAGGAGAGCCTCCGGCGACCTCTATGACCGTTGCCGCCGGTTCAGTCGAAACGGCAGCACTCGCCTGGTCTACCACCTGCCGATTCACCCCCTCAAGAACCTGAAACACGCGGTCAGCGAGTAGCGCCTCCATCTCTTTGTATAGCCGAGTGCCTTCCTTGCGGTACTCCACCAAAGGATCACGCTGACCATAGGCACGCAAATTGACCGAGCCACGCAAATATTCCATAGACTCAAGGTGTTCTACCCAGAGCATGTCGAGTGTTTGCAACACCACACCACGCAGCACACTCATGAGCGACTCTTCGCCAAATTCGGTTATTTTTGTTTCAAGCAGCTGAATAGCCTCCTCGTGGTCGCCCGCAAGCTCGCGCACAAGATCAGCAACGTCTCCGAGAGTCCCTACGAGCACCTTGCGGCGGCGCTCATACACCGCACGGCGTTGCTTATCGAGCACGTTGTCATACTCAAGCACATGTTTACGCGAGTCAAAGTTAAAGCCTTCGATCTTGGTCTGGGCACTTTCGAGCGCCCGCGAGACCATACCATTTTGTATAGGCTCGTCCTCAGGGATACCAAAACGGCCCATGAGCGTTTTCAGCGAATCAGGAGCAAACACACGCATGAGCGTATCCTCGAGCGACACATAAAACTGCGTCTCGCCCGGGTCACCTTGGCGGCCAGAGCGGCCACGCAACTGATTATCGATACGGCGCGCTTCGTGGCGCTCGGTACCTATCACAAAGAGTCCACCAAGCTCTTTTATCGCCTGCGCTTCCTCAGGGGTTGCTAGCGGGCCTCCAAGTTTAATATCGACACCGCGGCCAGCCATGTTTGTTGCGACTGTTACCATGCCGCGCTTGCCTGCCTCGGCAACGATTTCGCCTTCACGTTCATGATTCTTTGCGTTGAGAATCTCATGTGGGACACCCTCTTGGTGCAGATATGCTGAGAGGAGCTCATTTTTCTCGATAGAGACCGTGCCCACCAGCACGGGCTGTCCTTTAGCGTGTAACTCCTTCACCTTGCGTGCAAGCGCTTTGAACTTGCCCGCTTCGGTCTGGAATATAAGGTCATTGTTGTCTTTGCGCACGACCGAACGATTGGTTGGGATTTCAACCACATCAAGACCGTACACTTTGTAGAATTCCTCGGCGGATGTTTTAGCGGTACCAGTCATACCAGAGAGCTTTTCGTACAAACGGAAATAGTTTTGATAGGTTATCGACGCGTATGTGCGAGATTCTTTTTGTACAGCAACACCTTCTTTTGCTTCGATAGCTTGGTGCAACCCATCACTCCAGCGGCGGCCTGGCTGCAAGCGACCGGTAAATTCGTCCACAATGATGACTTCACCACCACGCACGACATACTCTTTGTCTTTATGGAAGAGGGCTTTTGCGCGCACCGCGGTTTCAAGGTGGTGTACATACTTAATACCGCGCTCTGTGTAAATATTCTCAACCCCGAGCAACTTTTCGGCCTTCTCGATCCCTGCATCGCTCATTTGTATAGCCTTTTGCTTTTCGTCGACGGTAAAATCCTCATCGCGCTGCATATGAGACGCAATTGTTGCAAACTGACGATATAGGTCTTCGGACTCCTGTGCAGGTGCTGAAATTATGAGTGGTGTACGCGCCTCATCTATAAGAATGGAGTCAACCTCGTCGACAATGGCATAGTAAAAACCTCGTTGTCTAAGCTCGCCGGAGCGATAACTGATATTGTCGCGCAAGTAGTCAAACCCGAATTCAGAATTGGTACCGTAGGTGATATCTGCCTCATACGCCTCGGCGCGTGTTGTGGGACGCAAGAACTCATGAAAGACACGGAAGCTCCCTTCTTCATCACGCACCGCGTCCACTTCAACATGCGCTGGGTCGTAGCGATACGACGCCTCGTGGTTGATGATACCAACAGACATGCCGAGAGCTGCATACACCTGGCCCATCCACACCGCATCGCGGCGCGCGAGATAATCATTCACAGTTACCACATGCACCCCTTTGCCCGTGAGCGCGTTGAGATATGCTGGTAGCGTAGCCACAAGGGTTTTACCTTCACCGGTCTTCATTTCAGCAATGCCTCGCTCATGAAGTACCATGCCGCCGATAAGTTGCACATCAAAGGGACGCAGCTTGACGGTGCGTTTTGCCGCTTCACGAACGGCCGCAAAAGCCTCCGGCAATAACTGTGCGAGCGTCTCGCCTTCGTTGAGGCGCGTGCGAAGTGTCTGCGTCATATCCCGTAGCGATTCGTCCGAAAGACTCTCCATTGCGACCTCCAGCGCGTTGATGCGCTCGAGCTGCCCTGCGTGCTGGCGTAACACTTTTTTGCCCTCATCGCCAAAGAATTTTGGTAGTCGAAACATGCACGGATACTACCACAAAATAAGCTTTTTTTCTC
>CAYSPK010000071.1:0-3275 GCA_964432905.1 uncultured Candidatus Saccharibacteria bacterium
TACTGGATAGACGGTGTGGTGGTAAAGGTAGATGAAATTGCCGAGCAGGAACGTCTTGGTTATACCGGCAAAGCGCCGCGCTTTGCTATTGCTTTTAAATTCCCAGCAGAGCAGGTGACAACGGTGGTTGAAGATATTGTGCTGCAGGTGGGGCGTACGGGGGTGCTCACGCCGGTAGCGCACCTGCGCCCGGTCTTGGTCGCGGGCTCAACCGTCTCGCGCGCAACCTTGCACAACGAAGATGAAGTAAAACGGCTCGACGTGCGGGTGGGCGACACGGTGATACTGCAAAAAGCAGGCGATGTTATACCCGATATTGTGCGGGTACTTCCCGAGCTGCGCCCGAAAAACAGCAGACCTTACCAATGGCCCAAAAAGGTGATGGAATGCGGTGGCGACGGCTCTATCGAGCGCGTGCCCGGCACCGCGGCGTGGCGCTGTGTATATACAAATTCGTTCGCGCAGGTGCGCAGGCGATTTCGCCACTTTGCAAGCAAGGGCGCGCTCAATATCGAAGGCCTTGGACCCTCGACCGTCGATGCGCTCCTTGAAAAACAGTTGGTCCAGCATGTGGACGACTTTTTCACCCTCAAGGAGGGTGACCTGCTTACACTCGAGGGCTTTGCCGAAATCTCGGCAAAAAAACTTATCGCTTCTATCAAAAAAGGTTCGCACACGACACTGGCACGGCTCCTTACGGGACTCTCACTCCCGCATGTGGGCGAGGAGACGGCCCTTTTGCTCGCGCAACACTTTGTGTCGGTAGATGCGCTCGCCGCGGCAAAAGAAGAAGAGCTTCAAAACATTAACGGCATCGGTGATATTGTGGCGCGCTCGATAGTCGAGTGGTTTGGTGAGAAAGAAAATCGCGAGCTTCTGCGTCGGCTCAAAAAGCTGCTCACTATCACTAACGAGGTGTACCAGCGCAGTGTGCAGGCACTGCCGCTTGCTGGCAAAACATATGTCGTGACGGGCACGCTTGCGCGCTACGACCGCGACCAGGTAAAGGAGCTTCTGCGTACAGCGGGTGCGACCGTCTCGGAGTCGGTGTCAAAAAAGACAACAGGTGTTGTTGCGGGCGAAAATCCAGGCTCGAAGTTGGCTAAAGCCCAGGCGCTCAGGGTGCCGGTTCTTGATGAGGCGGCCTTTGAGCGCCTCTTGGGCAAGTAGCTCGCTTGGTGTACTATTGCCACATGCTGTCTCGCGAAGAGGTACAAAATTTAGCAACACTCGCTCGACTCGAACTTTCTGATGCCGAGCTTGATGCGCTTGCAGGAGACATCTCAGGTATTTTGGGTTATGTGGCACAGGTAAGTACCGTCGAGTTTGATGCTGCCAAACTCACGGCGCCCCTTGTGCATAACGTGATGCGTGAAGACGCGGTGCGCAGTGAGAATGACCAAATCGCCGGTAGGGAACAGGCGCTCCGAGACGCATTCCCTACACAAAAAGAGGGATACAATGCGGTGCGCAAAATAATTCAAAAAGATGCCTAACGAACTCGCACACCTTTCTATAGCCGAGGCGCTCACCAAGCTCGAGAGAAAAGAAACCACATCGCTGGAGCTCGCGCGTGCGTGCATGGCAACTATCGATGCACGCAATAAAGATCTCAATGCATACCTTGAGGTGTTTGATGATATCGAAGCGCAGGCGCGTGCCGCAGATGAGCGCCGCGCACGTGGCGAGAAGGGTGCGCTCCTCGGTATCCCGCTGGCGCTCAAAGACAATATCCTCGTTGCAGGCCGCCGTGTCTCGGCTGCCTCAAAAATCTTGGAGAACTATGTCGCAGCTTACGACTCGACGGTCGCTAAAAAACTTAAAGACGCTGGCGTTGTTTTCATGGGACGCACCAATATGGACGAGTTTGCTATGGGCGGCTCGACCGAAAACTCTGCTTTTGGCGTGACGCGCAACCCGCACGACGAGTCGCGTGTGCCGGGCGGCTCAAGTGGTGGTTCGGCGGCGGCGCTCGCTTCAGGCATGGCACTTGGTGCGTTGGGTACGGACACCGGTGGCTCTATCCGCGAACCGGCGAGCTTCACGGGTCTTGTGGGGCTCAAACCAACCTACGGTGCGGTCTCGCGCTTTGGTATCATCGCGATGGGCAGCAGCCTCGACCAGGTGGGGCCATTTGCGCGCACGGTCGCCGATGCGGAGCTCCTCTTTAGCGTATTGCGCGGGCAAGATCCACTGGATGGTACCTCTATCACACCTACTACGTACCCAATACCAAAGGAGACCAAAAAAATCGGCGTGCCCCGCACTCTCCTCAGAGAGGGCGTAGACGCGGATGTGCTCGCGCAGTTTGATGCGTCACTCAAAAAACTCGAGAGTCTTGGCTACACACTCGTTGATGTCGACATCCCCTCAGCGGCGCTTGCGCTCGCGGTCTACTACATCATCATGCCTGCCGAGGCGTCGACCAATCTTGCACGCTTTGACGGTGTGCGCTACGGGCTTTCACTCAAAGGAGACTCGCTGTTTGCCGACTATGCTAAGACGCGCGCAGAAGGGTTTGGCCCTGAGCCGCGTCGCCGCATTATGCTTGGCACGTACGTGCTCTCAGCTGGTTACTATGACGCATACTATGGCAAAGCGACCGCCGCACGGGCACAGCTCGCGCGCGAAGTGGCCGCAGCGCTTGCTGGATGTGATGCGCTGGTCACGCCAACCGCGCCGTGCCCCGCGACCAAAATAGGGGAGAAATCAGATCCCCTCTCGATGTATCTCATGGACATTTTCACCGTGACTGCCAACCTCACCGGCAATCCTGCGCTTTCGGTACCTATGGGCACCGTAGCACGCGACGGCGTAGATCTTCCGGTAGGTATTCAATTTACTGCCGCACATGGTAATGAAGAGGCGCTCTTTTCGATAGGGAAAAAGTTCGAAACTGCATAAAAATTTGCGCTACAATGAGGGGGCATGTTGCCCAGCCTTAATATCGAATATGTCATCGTGCGTATGCTCGACCTGCTCTTCAGTGTCCCTGTCGACGTACGAAGCATACCAGATCAGTTTCTATTTTTAATAGAGGGGGTGGCCACGTTTGGTATGGTGTGTGCGGTTGTGCTATTGGTGCTACTTATTTTTGTGCGTATCAAGCTCATCAACACAGAACATCACGGCTTTATGGTGCGCGAGGAGCAGGAGCGTCTCAAATATCATCATGAAGAACAGTCAGTAAAAAATCCACGCTGGGAGATGATAGCAGGACTTGCCAATTCTCCTAATGAGAGCGACTGGCGGCGCGCAATTCTTGAGGCGGACAT
>CAYSPK010000072.1:0-603 GCA_964432905.1 uncultured Candidatus Saccharibacteria bacterium
TTATTTGGCTTGCGTGTTGCGTGGCGAGTAAAGCGCGAACAGCCCGATGTGCTTTACACGCGCGACCGGCTGCTTGCACTTGTGCTTGGGTTGTTGGTGCCGACAGTCTCGCTCGTATTTGAGGTGCATGGGCGCGAGCCGCGCCTACTGGTGTGGCTACTGGCGCGTCATGTACAGTTTGTAGCGATTACCCAAGGTGTTGCAGATATGCTCGTTGCGGCGGGTGCAGCACCCGAGCAGATAGAGGTTGCACACGATGCGGTGGACCTTGCAGATTTTGTAAACCCAGAGTCCAAGGAAGAGGCGCGTGCGCGGCTCGGTATTCCGCTTGAGGCAAAAGTAGTGATGTATATTGGTCGGCTCGATGGGTGGAAGGGTGTGGGCACACTGCTTGAGGCGTCAAAACTGCTGCCTAATGTGCAGGTGGTGGTTATTGGTGGCGAGCCACAGCAAGTGCAAATGCTACAGGCACAGTATCCGCAGGTGCATCTTTTGGGTTACCGCCCCTACAGCGAGCTTGCCGATAATCAAGCCGCGGCCGATGTGCTCGTGCTCCCCAACACTGCTAAAGACGAAACGTCGGCGCGCTTTACCTCGCCGCTA
>CAYSPK010000072.1:613-3147 GCA_964432905.1 uncultured Candidatus Saccharibacteria bacterium
TGACTTCGGGACGGCCGATTGTCGCTTCAGACTTGCCCTCGCTGCGCGAGGTTATTAATGACGCGAGCGCCTACTTTGTGGCGCCCGATGATGCGCCCGTGCTTGCGGCGGGTATTGAGAAGGCGTTGACCGATGCACAGGTGCCCGAGCGCGCGGCGCGCGCTCGGGCATTGGTCGAGCGCTATACCTGGGACGCGCGCGCCGAGCGGGTACTTGAGTTTGTAGCGCGCGCCGAAGGCGCGCGCGGCATCATAGGCACTGAGCATCGCCAGATGATCAAATTTCTTATTTCGGGTGGGCTTTCAGCACTTTCTAATTTTTTTGTGCTCTATGTGCTCACCGAGTTTTTGCATATCTACTATCTCGCGTCAGCAGCAGTGGCGTTCATGGCGGCGTTTGCGGTGAGCTTCTTGCTCCAAAAATATTGGACCTTTGAGCACAACTCGGGCCAAACGCACAAGCAGCTCATGCTCTACTTCGCCGCAGCGATGATCAACTTAGTGGCAACCGTTGTACTTATCTATATACTCACCGATATTTGCCACCTCTGGTACATGTTCTCTGCGTTTGTTACTGCGCTTCTCGTCGCCATCGGCAGCTTTTTCTTGTATCGTAGTGTTATCTTCGTATGACCACATGCCACGTGTGTGCTACACCCAATCCTGAATCACTCGTTTGCAATAACCTGCCGCTTTTTCGCTGCACAGTGTGTGGCCTTATGTGGCGCCAAACGTTTGATGTGCCGCTTGCATACTATGACGAGGTGTCTGCTGGTTCGACACCAGCGCGTCGCGAGGCGCGGGTGCGCAACAGCAAAGACCGCATAGCACTCATGCGTCGCTACCTGCCGCTCTCCGGTGTGTGCGACTTGGGGACCGGCGAGGGGACTTTTCTTGAAGTATTGGCGCAGGAAGGCGGCAGCGGTGTGGGGCTCGAGCCCGGCAAAAAATATGTCGAGGAGGCGCTACGCGGCGGCGTGCGTATTGTGGGTGCGACCGAGGCAGACGCGATACGTGTAGTTAAAGAAGAGGGAATACAATCCTTCACCCTTTTTCATGTGATAGAGCACGTGCCCAGCCCGCGCGAGACCCTCGAGACTCTGTATGCGGCGCTGCCCTCAGGTGGCTTCGTGGTGCTCGAAACACCAAACATGGACTCGCCGATCCTTACGGCTAAACAGTATAACGATGCGCTTATTTACCTCGAGCACTTGTGGTATTTCAATGATAGCAATCTGCGCATGCTGGCAGAGCAGGTTGGGTTTCGGGTGGTGGTGCAGGGGAGGAGAGATTTTGACCAATACCATCTGCCGATACGCGAATCACTGCGACGCGTGTTTTTGCGCTTCCCGCCACAGCAGCATACCGCCCACGCATCCCAGGGTGAGCCGGTGTTTACACGAGAATTACAATCTTCGTGGCTGCGCTCGTTCGCGCGCACGCTGCTCGCACGTCTGGTAGTGCGCATGGGCAGGCTCAATTATCAGTGGGTAGTGTTGCAAAAATAGTATGCGCCGCTCTCACTTGTATGTAACCGTACTCTTTGGTCCCATTGGCGATGCGATTATGACCGCGGCGCTCTTTGATGATATTCTTTCGCTCGACCCCGAGGCATGCTTCGTAGTGCTTGCGCGCAATAACGCGAGCATGATGCGCGACATCATGCGTGCGTACCCACAGGTAGATATTCGCGAAATCCCGGGTGGGCTCAGAGCACTCAAGGTATACGCAGCAATGTTTGCGCGCCGCTGCAACTTTTTGGCGCTCGGGGTGGCGGGGAAGTATTCGCTACGCATCAAAGTTTTTTTCACCCTGCTGGCGCTACGCCCGGGTAATCGCGTTATCGGATTTAACGACCGCGAGTCGGGCCACCAACGCAGACTCTGGATACACAAGATATTTTTCTTTGATCCAACACACCGCACGATAGATAACTTTCGTATGCTCCTGCCGCCACTGTTTGGCGAGCGCGCAGAAGCGTTGTTTGGTACGCCGCCACGCGTTCGGCTTGCTCTACAAAAGCCAAGCGGTTGGTCGCTTGCGCCAGGCTCATACATAGCCATCCATTTTTTTGGTAGTCGGGTTATTCGCCGCTTGCCGCCGCGCCGCATGATCGCGCTTCTGCGCGAGTTGCGCAAACGCTATCCCAGATACACCCTCGTACTTACCGGTTCACGGGATGATCGTGCTGCCGCCGAAGATTTAAAACGAGAGGTGCCCGAAGTGGAACTATTTATAGATAAACCACTATTAGAAGTGGGGTATGTTATCGAACATGCAGCGCTCTATGTGGGCGTTGATACCGGCATCACGCACCTCGCAGGTGTCTTGCAGCAAAAGAGCATTATCCTTAGCCACAGCGCCGACCCGATGTGGATGCCGCTCTATAACCCTAATGCCCGCGTGCTCCTCAACAGCGCTCGTTGCACGTGCTGGACCACCGGCGACTGTATCGTGGTCGAAGATGGGGTGCAGTACCGTCGCTGTTTGGTCGATATCAGCGACTCTCTCATACTCGATTCTATTGCGCTCGCG
>CAYSPK010000073.1:0-3117 GCA_964432905.1 uncultured Candidatus Saccharibacteria bacterium
TTTTGCAACGCTTACCTATCTGCTCACTACCACTCCCGCAACGATTTCATTCGTGCGTTGGGGCGGGGACCCATATACTGAGGCGGTGCTTATGAAATTTAAAGACAGTATGGTGTTGGCTGGTGCGCCAGTCTCATCATTTACAACCGCGCAAGGTATACATGGATTTTTGATGCAAAAAACTGCCTCTACCACCGTGGCAGAATTCTTCACCTCGAATGACCAAGAGTATACGCTCGTGGTTGCTGGTGCAAATACGCAAGAGGTGGGAGCGATACTTCAATCGCTCAAAGAGTACTAGCGATTTTTCCACCAATGAAGGATAGGTGGTAAAACAGAAATAAAAATAATAAGAGCAATGATGGGAAGAAGATACTCTTCGATGTTTGGCACGATAGAGCCGAGATAATAACCCAAGAGGGTCACGCCTGCTCCCCACAGCACACCGCCGATGATGTTGTAGTGCAAGAAGGTGCGGTACTGCATACCGCCAACACCCGCTAGTATCGGTGCAAAGGTGCGCACTGCAGGGATGAAGCGCGCTACCACAATAGTGAGAGCCCCATATTTTTTAAAGTAGGCGTGCGTTTCTTCAAGACGTCTCTTTTTAAAAATGAAAGAATCTGGGCGCGCAAACAGCGCAGGCCCAACGCGAGCGCCAAACCAATAGCCAACCGTATCGCCCGCTATGGCGCACAGTACAATAAGGGGTACAAGGATCCAGATATGTAGCGTGCCATAGGCTGCGAGAATTCCAGCGCTAAAAAGTACACTGTCTCCAGGCAAAAAGAATCCAAAGAAAAGCCCAGATTCTGCAAACACAAGTAAGCCGAGGCCTACATACCCGAACGAGAGTATAAAAGGGAGGAGGTGTTCAGACATTTATTTCAAGAGTACCCACAAGGTTAAGCCAAAAAAAACAACTATCAGCATGAGAAGTACCGCATTTGCCTGATTTTTAGATGCTACAAGATTTTTGCGGATCATCCACCCGACTATGCCAGTTTCGCCTGTTTGGACTTCTCCCGCCGGGGAATAAGGACTTCTTTTTTTAGAGGTTGCCAGTTCTGCCTGTATACGCGCCACTTCGGCATCCACTTCACTTTGTGCATTATTAGAAGGAGTGGAGATTTTCGGCGTGGTGGGGGCGCCTGGGTATACAGCCTCAAACCCTGCCGCTATGTCGGTGACATCCCAACCGCTTGCGCTCAGCGCAGCCTCTATTTCGGCTCTACTGCGCCCCTGGGCGATCTGTTCTTTGATGTAGGTAAGCAATTGGTCTGTGATCATTGACACTCAGTATACAACTTTATTGCCGCAGTACTCCACAAGCGCACCTTTGACAAAAGTTAATTTATTTGCTACTATACGCCCCCATGCAAAAGAAGCCGGCCAAGACATCAAAAACTGCGGAAAAGCGCCACACACCCCTTTCTGAGCCCCGCAAGACGTTCCAGCAAGATGGCCATTGGATAGAAAAGCCCCATAAAACAGCTATTTTGGTGTGCGAATGCGGTAACCGCTACCTTAAAACTCGTCGCAATCAGCAGCGATGTTTGCGCTGCCTCTCACTTGCGCTTCAGTAGGCTTGCTCAATAGGGCAGTGCTATACTGAAGGCATGTCTGAAGATATTCGACCCGAACCAGGGGACGAGGTGGTGGCGCGCCACCGTGGCGCAACTGTTGGTGTTATTTTTGCACTCATTGTGCTCTTAGGTGGTTTTGTGGTCTGGCAGCGCAAAGATTCGCCATTCATCGCGCGCTTTTTAGGCATCCACACCGCAACCAGCACCCAGCAGCAAGTCCAGTTGGTAGGTATGGCTACCTATACATGCAACAACGGCAAGACTATCACCGCACAATTTTTTGATATCCCGACACCACCCGCGACAACTCCCGGCATGCCACCAACACCAACTGGGCGCGTGGGCCTCACACTTAGTGATGGTCGAACGCTCTCTGTGCTGCAAACGATTTCGGCCTCGGGCATACGTTATGCGAACGCAAACGAAACTTTCATTTTTTGGAGTAAAGGCAACACGGCGTTTATACAAGAGGGTATGAACCAAGAACAGACATACCAAAATTGTGTGAGCGGTGACACGGTGCCGGGAGCCTCAACGCTTCCTGAGGGTGATGTAATGCCAGATTCAGGAGTGCTCAATCAATAGCGCTCATGAGATTTCTGTTTGGGCTTTTTAGAGCACGCGTGCCCTTGGTGAGCCGTCGGCGGGTGCACTATGTGCGCCACAAGGAGGCGGCTCGTGCGCTCGTGAAGGCGCGTCTCGCGTATTTTAATGTGCACTACCAACACCGAGTTGGAAAGATTTTTATTAAACAGCACCGCTCGCGCTGGGGCTCGTGTAGTGAGCGGGGGAATCTCAACTTCAATTATAAAATTATTTTTTTGCCGCCGGTGCTGCAGGACTACATCATCGTACACGAGCTGTGCCATTTACGTGGGTTCAATCACTCGCCACAATTTTGGGCCTTGGTTGCACAGACTATTCCAAATCATTTGACACGCCGCCGCGCGCTGCGCGCGCTCGAGCGCCAACCCTTACTGCCGCAGAAAAAGTAAACCCCAACGGCGCGGTATGCTGCGCCGTTGGGGTGTGCAAAAGGGCGGCAACTTAGATGAAAGAGACACTACTGTCTTCGGTCACAAGCCGCAGATTCCAAGGCACAACGTTATTTTCCTCTCTGACCGCAGTCTGGATAGATCTGATTATCTCGGCCTTGTTTTCTTTGAATTTGGCCACTTCTTCTGGCGCTAGGCCCTCTATGCAGACGCTTCCGTGACCGTCCGAATCGAATTCATGCAATACGCGGCCAAGCTCGCCTATGTCTTGTGGTAACTTCACTAATATGCCATGTATCAAAGCCATGCTCTGTCCCCCGACAGATTTCGTTGTAGCGCGCACAATAGCGCAGCCACACTATTAATACTCCCACGTGGCGGTTTAGTAAAGTCCACGAGGTGGATAAATGTAGTATGATACCTACATATGCATCACGAGTTACATGGCGACCATACGTCAAAGCTTAATTGGCTACGCGCAGCAGTGTTAGGGAGCAACGACGGTATCGTCTCGGTTGCCTCTATTGTAGCCGGTG
>CAYSPK010000074.1:0-3099 GCA_964432905.1 uncultured Candidatus Saccharibacteria bacterium
AGAGTGGGCGGTCGGCAGACTCGAGTTTGAGGTCCATGCCCTCGTCGGTGATTTTGACGATATCCTTGTCTATCTGCTTGTATGCCTTGCCGGAGGACTCATAGTGCCCCACCGCGACACTGAGCGCCTTCCCCAGCTTGTTGTGATACTCCTGATACGAGCTTAGGTGCCGGGCGAGCTCGCCAATATTTTTAATAATCTTTTTTGAATCTTCTTGGATCTTCATACGTTGGTTACCGAACAGCACCGTCTGCAAGTAGGCCAAAAAGGTCGTCGGCGAAGTGATGATGACGTGCTTCTCCTTGTAGGCGTACTCGATGAGTCCACGCGAGTTGATGCCGACGCCCACGTCGTTGTTGAGCAGGTCATAGTAAATAGCCTCCGACGGGATAAACATGAAGGCAAAGGGCGTCGTTCCCTCCTCGGGGCGGATATATTTTGACGTTTCGTCGATACGCTTCTTCACATCAGAGCGAAATTCTTTTCGATATTGCTCCTTGCGCGCCTCGTCTAGCTCGTCGATAAGGCGGACATAATTTTCGAGCGGGAATTTAGCGTCCACCGGGATGAGCCCCTCGCTGGTGTGCACTACCATGTCGACTGCCTCACCATCGCGAAATTGGTACTGCGGCGTGAACTGCCCCGGCGGCAGCACGTTAGAGAGTACGAGCTCGAGCGACGCTTCGCCCAAGTTGCCGCGTTGCTTTTGGTTCTTCAGCACGCGCTCGAGGCTCGAGAGCTGCTCGGCGATGGTGAAGACCTGCTTGGTCGACTCCTTTGTCTCGGTGACGCCGCGGGTCACCTCAAGCAGTTGGTCGGAGACGCGGCTGGTGATGTCGCTCATGAGGCGCTGCGACTGGTCGAACTGCGCGCGCATAGACTGGAACATCTGCTCGTTACCTTGGCTGAGCTTGGTGTCCATCGAGCGGGTGAGCTGGTCGAGCTGATTTTGCAAAAGGAGGAGGCCCTGGGTATCTTGCTCGACTTGGACCGTCTGACGACGCACCAAGAGGTAGCCCACAAGGGCCAAATTAGCGAGTAGGAGGACGAGGATAGCGGTTTCTAGCATTATTGCAGTTTAGCATAGGTACCGTTATGATGGTCGCATGACACAACAAGAACTACGTGAAGCGATGAAGGACGCTATGCGCGCCAAGGACCAGGTACGCCTCGGCGTCATCCGCGGACTCATCACCGCTATGACCAACGAAGCTATTAACAGTGGCAAAGGCCCCGACGGCGTCCTCACCCCCGAGGAGGCACTCACCGTCATCACCCGCGCCGCCAAGCAGCGTAAGGACTCTATAGAGCAGTTCATCGCGGGAGGCCGCCCCGAGTTGGCCGAAGACGAACAGGCTGAGCTTGCTATTCTCATGACCATGCTCCCCGCCCAGATGTCTGAAGATGAAATCCGCGCCGCCGCGCAGGCCAAGGCAGCAGAGATGGGCGTTACCGATAAGTCGGGCGCCAACCAGCTCATGGGCGCACTCATGAAGGATCTCAAAGGCAAAGCCGACGGCACCGTCGTCAAAGCGGTCGTCGACTCCCTCTTCGCCTAACCACCTACCCACAGCAGGTGGTTGACAATACTATTTTTAATCTGCATACTGCATGCGGAGGTTTTGATACATACACACAAGAGGAGAGCTTCATGCCTGATGTAAAAAAGCGACGCGAAGCTACTAGCTGCCGCGGTGTAAGAAAGCCGGGGGCTGCCATAGCCCCGCAACGAGCCGCACCAGCGGTAGCTTTGGTGGCCTTGGACAAGAAAGGTGCGAGCCTCTGCCCGGGGAGCAATGAGCGCAACGACAAGTTTGCCACGCGGTCTGCTGAGCAAGCAGCCCGGTGGTTTCCATGAAAAAGGAGGCAGTGATGAGACATAGGGGGTGGTTGTTTATGCCACTGATGTTTCTAGCGCTAGCGGCACTTTTCGCGCTCACCGGCTGCACACAGCCGGCCGTGCAGGAACCTGAGAGTGCCCGCGCGCCTATGTGGTGGTGCCACTTACCTACCACACAAGCCTGCGAAGAAGAGGCGACACGCAATGTGCCGCTCATTCCACCAACTCACACAGCAAGGAGGTGACGATGAAACGGGCAGCAATCGGCTTGCTGCTTTTGATTCTCGCCGGCTGCAACGGCGACCCGTACCACAGATCGGTGTTGGGGGTAAGTCTTCATGCCAACACCGACTTCAGGTTTGGGATCGAGGTTGGCCCTTGCCCGCCGCTGGCGTGCGCCATCATGAGTGCGCTGCTCATTGGAGCAGCGAGAGGAGGAAACGGATGGTGAGACTACTTGCGATAATACTGACCGTCATTCTCCTCGTGAGCGTGGTGAGTACGGAATCGACGGCCAAAACAAAAAAGGAGTCTGGCCCCCACCCCACGCAAAAGGGATTCGTGCCGAAGAATCCGCCCAAGCTGAATCCCACCCGTCCCAAACCAGCAGAACAGCCGCGGATTCATGTTTGCCCGCCGGAGAATCCTCGCCCATGTATCCCACAAAAAGGGTCGTGGACATGAGACCTCAGATAGCGCGCACGTCACCAGCTGACGTGCGCGCCTCTTCTTTTTTACATAATAAAAATTTCTTATATCATGGGCATAGTCAGCACAAGGAAGGTTTAGCCATGGCCGGCGACAAACTCCCTCCTATCCCGTCCGAGGAAGAGTGGATGAAGCCTGGAGGAACACGGTACGAAGACCGCAGACCAGGACCCCGCCACCGCACATGGGAAGAAGAAACACGGGACAAAACATCAAGAGTCCCGCTAAGGACTTTCACACTCGAAGAAATACGAGCGGCGATGGAGGTAATGAATCCAAACAAGATGCGCCACTAGGCCCACAACGCCGGCCGCCTCTCCCGAGGCGGCCGGTTTCCCTTTTGCCCCCTCTTCACTTTTCTGCTAGTATGTGTTGGTGCTAAATGTGCGAAGACGGCCCTATCGTCTAATGGTTAGGACAGCGCCCTCTCACGGCGTAAATCGGGGTTCGAATCCCGGTAGGGTCACAAAAGAATAGTGCTGGGTTCTATATAAATGTGACGAAAGAGAAATATCCTTGTATGGTGCACATGTGGCAGAAATAGCTATCTA
>CAYSPK010000075.1:0-615 GCA_964432905.1 uncultured Candidatus Saccharibacteria bacterium
TATTGTCGAGGAGACTAAAAGGGAGGAAAATCTCGAGGTTATTATCGCCTCCGGAGACATGGACACACTCCAGCTCGTCGACGGCACGCGGGTGTGTGTCTTCGCACAGCGCAAAGGGCTCACCGACATCGTCATGTATGACGAAGATGGTGTGCACGCAAAGTACGGGTTTGGTCCCGAGTTGGTGACCGACTTTAAGGGTATTCGCGGTGATGCCTCGGACAACATCCCTGGTGTGCCGGGCGTGGGCGAGGTGAGTGCTATAAAACTCATCCAAACGTATGGCTCGCTCGAAAAAATTTTTGCTGCGCTGAAGAAAAAAGGCGTCGAAGTGGTCGCTAAAGAGGCTGGTATTCAAAAGCGCTACGCGCAGTTGGTCGCAGACCACGAAGAGGCCGCGCTATTTTCAAAAGGGCTCGCGGAGATCCGCCGCGACGCACCTATCGACTTCGTTGTGCCAGAAAAATTGTGGCGCGAGGGAGTAGATGTGCGCAAGACGATAGATAAACTTTCGGAGTTTGAATTCCGCGCACTTATCCCGCGGGTGAAAACACTACTTGGTGCACAGCAGCCTCTTCCTGGAGAAAACGGTCTGGAAGCCTACAGCGACGAAGG
>CAYSPK010000075.1:644-3010 GCA_964432905.1 uncultured Candidatus Saccharibacteria bacterium
CTTTTCGGAAGGAAGAGGCTGCGGAGCAGGGCTTGTTTAAAAATAAAAACATTCCCCAAGAAGAGTTAGATAAAGTTTGCATCGCGGTGTGGGTGCTCGACTCTAACATCACCCAGCCCACGCTCGACGACGTGTACCGAGTGGGGAAGAGTGATTCGTTTGCCGAGGCAAGAAAAACTATTTTGGCAGAAATAAAAAAGCGCGACCTCTCGTTTGTGTACGAAAAAATTGAGCTGCCGCTCTACCCGGTCTTGCGCCAGATGGAAAAGCGCGGCGTACAGGTTGACCGCGCCTTCCTCGCGGACCTTTCAAAAAAATATACCAAAGAGCTCGACGCGATAGCGAAGCGTATTTACGCAGCGGCCGGCGAGGAGTTTAATATCAACTCGCCCAAGCAGCTCGGCGATATACTCTTCGATAAGCTTGGCCTTTCAGTGAAGAACCAAAAGAAGACCGCGACCGGTGCGCGTTCGACGCGCGAATCAGAGTTAGAGAAGATGCGCGAGCTGCACCCGATCATTAGCGACATCCTCAGTTTCCGCGAGCTCTCCAAGCTCCTCTCAACCTACATCGATACCATCCCGACCTTGCTCGATAGTGACGACCGTCTCCACACCTCCTATGTGCAGACGGGGACCACGACCGGCCGCCTCGCCTCACAAAATCCTAACTTGCAAAATATTCCTATCAAGACCGAACTAGGTCGCGCTATTCGCCATGCGTTTGTGCCAAGCCATGGTATGCAGCTTGTCTCTTTCGACTATTCGCAAATTGAGCTGCGTATAGCGGCGTTCCTCTCGGGCGACGAAGGTTTGGGAGAGATATTTCGCAGCGGCAGAGACGTCCATCGTGAGGTTGCAGCGCGCGTCTTTCATGTTGAAGATTCAGAAGTGAACTATGAGCAGCGCCGCCGCGCAAAGGTTATCAACTTCGGGATTCTCTATGGCATGGGCGTCACCTCACTCCAGCAGGCCTTGGGCACCAACCGCAAAGAGGCGCAAGAATTTTATGACCAATACTTCGCCGCGTTCCCACGCCTCGCGAGTTATCTTGATGAGACCAAGGCTGCTGCTGCTCGCCAAGGCTATACCGAAACCTTTTTTGGCCGCCGCCGCTACTTCGACGGCATCAAGTCGTCTATTCCATATGTGAAGGCTGCTGCTGAGCGTATGGCCATTAACGCGCCCATCCAAGGTACCCAGGCAGACATCGTGAAGCTTGCTATGGTCGAAATCGCCGCATGGCTCAAGCAAGAGCAGTTAGAAGAGGAAATCTATATGCTGCTGCAGGTACATGACGAACTCGTATTTGAAATGCGCGAGGCGGCTGTGGAGAAGTACGCGCCACGCATTAAAGAGATTATGGAAAACGTTGTCTCTCCGGAAGAGCGCGACGGCATCCCATACAAGGCCGAAGGGAAGATGGGGTCCAATTGGGGCACTATGGAAGAGCTTTCGCTATGATGCACGTTTTGGTAGGTGGCGCGCAGCTCAAAAAAGCGCCGCCAGTGATAGAAGAAATTGCATGGGAGAGTGCGGCACTCGATGAGCTCTTAGCGCGCGCCACGACCACGACATTGCTTGGAGACACGCAGGCGTATAAACTCGAAGGCGCTCTCACTGGCGCGCGGGCCGAAGAGTTTTTAGATGCAGCGGGTGTGTTTATCGCTTCACCCCACACGTTCATCTTTGTAGAAGAGAAGCTTCTGAAGAAGCCGACTGATCTACTTACTAAAGCGGGGGCTACCGTTCTTGCGCTACAAAAAGCGGAAAAAGCAGATAAAGAGACTTTCAATATTTTTGGGCTCACCTATGCTTTTGCGGCGAAAGATAAAAAGAAGCTCTGGCTCTTGTTTAGCGAGGCGCTCCGGCAGGGAGTGGTGCCTGAGGCGATGGCAGGGATTTTGCACTGGAAGGTGCGTGACCTTTACGCCAAACATAGTGTTAAGGGCACAGGCGGCACGTATACCGAATGCGAGCTACGCGCCTTCTCTACACAACTGGTGTCGCTCTACCACGACTCGCACCGCGGCGGGGGAGACCTCTCTTTGTTGCTCGAGAGATTTATTTTGTCGTTATAATGCAGACATGGGACACAAACTTATTTTCATGTTCGCATTCCTGTGCCTACTGTCAGGGGTTGCATTTGCGGCCGCGCTTTCTCTAAATCTTGTGCCGCCAGAGGTGAGTCGTTTTGTATACACCAACTTTTCAGTATCATCACAGGCCCGCATGCCATATCTAGAAAAATTCGAAGGGCACTGGAGCGCCGTGTTTGTACCAAACCAGGATTGGTCAGCTGTTGCGAAGTGTACTAACGCGGAGGCGACGCGCGAGGTGCATAACGGCACCCTCTTTGGAGTTATT
>CAYSPK010000076.1:0-2900 GCA_964432905.1 uncultured Candidatus Saccharibacteria bacterium
GATTTGTTGCATACAACGGCGATGTAGAACAAGGACGCTACGGTATTGAGCGTTTTTATGATCCGATACTAAGTCGCTCAACGGGTGATTTATATGCAAATTTTTTTGTCGAGCTTTTTGGGAGTGTGCAATCGACTCTTTCAGGTGCGCAAAAGCAGGGCGACCTTGTGACCACGATAGAGCCAACGGTGCAGGCCGAGCTCGAGCGCCAGCTGCTCATCTATGACCAAACCTGGCACCCTAAACTCTCTGGCGGCATCATTATGAATCCGCAAAATGGCGAGATATATGCCATGGCGGTGTATCCAACCTTTGACCTTAATACATTCAATACACAGACGAACCCGGGCATATATCGGAACCCCTTAGTCCAAGATGTGTATGAAATGGGCTCCATCATTAAGCCACTTACTATGGCAGCTGGTCTTGACTCGGGTGCTATCACTGCTGATACCACCTATAATGACACAGGCTGTTTGGTGGTCGATACTAAAAAAATTTGCAATTATGACGGCAAGGCGCGTGGAGTTATTCCTATGCAGCAAATACTCAGCCAGTCGCTCAATGTGGGTGCTTCGTGGGTGGCAACAAAAATGGGACAGGCAACACAACGCGACTATTTTCTCAACCGCTATGGCTTTGCGACGACAACGGGCATAGATCAACCGGGCGAGATAAAAGGTATGACCAGCAACCTCCAGAGTAAGTATCAGGTGGGCTATGACACCGCCTCTTTTGGTCAGGGTATCGCGCTCACGCCAATTGCAACTGCGCGGGCGCTCGCTGTCCTTGCGAACGGCGGCTACTTAGTGGTGCCGCATGTAGTGAAGGAGGTCGACTTTGACTCGGGGTTGAGCCAAACGCCCGATTGGGATGCTCGCCGGGTACAAGTCTTGCAGGCGAGCACGTCGCTCATTGTTTCGCGCATGCTTACGAACGTCGTCGACACCTCGCTCGCTGAAGGGAAAGATAAACTCGAACACTACAGTGTTGCCGCTAAGACGGGTACCGCACAGATTGCAGACCCTATAAACGGAGGCTACTATAAGGACAGGTTCCTACATAGTTTCTTCGGCTACTTCCCGTCGTATGATGCGAAGTATCTCGTCTTCTTGTTTGCCTATGAGCCGGTAGGTGCGCCGTACGCGGCGCAAACCTTAGCGCCTCCTTGGCACTCGCTCACCCAATTTCTTATCAATTATTACAACGTGCCGCCTGACCGCTAGTCATTATGAAATCGCTGTTTAAAAAGTTTGTTGTTGCCGTACTGCGCTATGAAGCACATCTGGTGCTCAAAAAATATCGCCCGCACATCATTGCTGTCACCGGCAGTGTCGGCAAGACATCGACCAAAGATGCCATCTTTGCAGTGCTCTCCAAAAGTACGCGTGTGCGTGCGAGCGACAAAAGTTTCAATAGCGAGCTCGGCTTGCCTCTCACTATTTTGGGCCAGCCCAACGCGTGGAACAACCCGCTGCGCTGGCTGCAAAACTTGTTTGATGGGCTGTGTCTCATCATATTCCCAATGGAGTACCCGCAGTGGCTCGTGCTCGAGGCGGGTGCCGACAAGCCGGGCGACATTAGCTCGCTTGCGCGGTGGTTGCGCGTTGATGTTGCGGTCATCACACGCCTGCCGGAGGTGCCAGTCCACGTCGAGTTTTTTGACTCACCCGAGGCGGTGGTAAAGGAAAAAGCATCGCTCATTAATACGCTCAAACACCACGGCACACTCGTTATCTATGCCGACGATGAGCGCACGCGCGCCATCGCCGATAAGGCAGAGGCGCATGGCATCCACACTATCCGCTTTGGCGCTACGGGTGCAGCACAGGTACGTCTTGAAGAGCCAGAGGTGCTCGTCAACAAAGGCGAGTGGCCAACCGGCATGAGAGCAAAAATCCATCTGGGCGAGCGCAGTGAAGAAATTATTGCGAAGGGTGTCTTGGGCGCGCACGCGCTCATGCCGCTCACGGCCGCAGCAGCGGTCGGGCTCGCAGTAGGGAAGAGTGTGGGTGAGGTAATGACCGGGCTCGACCTCTACCAGCCGCCCAAGGGGCGCATGCGCCTCCTGCCCGGGCTCAAGGGCTCGCTCGTCATAGACGATACCTACAACTCCTCGCCAGCGGCAGTCTCGGCTGCGCTCGATACACTCAAAAGCCTCAAACACGGCCGCTCCAAAATGCGCCGCATAGCAGTCTTGGGCGACATGCTCGAGCTTGGGCGGCTCAGCGTCGACGAGCATCGCAAGGTGGGCGCGCAGGTCGCCAAGTGTGCTGACTCGCTCGTGACGGTAGGTTTTCGCGCACGCGACATCGCCCAAAGCGCACTCAACAACGGTATGGCTGACCAAAATATTTTGCAGTATGAAGACTCGACCAAGGCGGGCCAAGAGCTCCAAAATCTCATAGATGAGCACGATGTCATCTTGGTGAAAGGGTCGCAAAGCACGCGCATGGAGCGCGTCGTCGAAGATATTATGCTCGAGCCCGAGCGCGCGCCCGAGCTCCTCGTGCGCCAAGACGCGCAGTGGAAGCGAAGGTAAATTAAAAAACGGTCAGACGTGAAAGTGAAAGAGTGCCTTCGCTGCAGTGTGGGCAGGTGGTGGCCACGTGCTCAAAGAGTAGTGCGCTGCCACAGTGCTCGCAGGAGGCCTCTTTTATCTCGACAATTTTTTTGCACGATATACAAAACGACTCGCTTCGGAGGCGGGTAACAAATGCTGTCGCCTCAGGGGAGGGGACCGGGGTGCGTAGTGCCTTGGGCGTCTCATCCTTCCATACAGGAAAATCGCGTGTCAAACGGAGCGGCTGGGCGCACAATCGGTTATCGCACTGATAGATAGCTATTTCTGCCACATGTGCACCATACAAGGATATTTCTCTTTCGTCAAATTTATATAA
>CAYSPK010000077.1:0-2889 GCA_964432905.1 uncultured Candidatus Saccharibacteria bacterium
GGTCAGCTATACCGCGGTGAATACGTTCTCAAGTCTTGTACTCACCGCCCGTCAACTCAAGGGAGCCGGGAGTACCCGAAGCCCGCCTCACGGCGGTCCACGGTAAGCTCGGTGACAGGGAGTAAGTCGTAACAAGGCACGGGTAGCGGAAGCTGCTCGTGGAATAATTCAAATTGATTGCGTTTTGTGCCTCAATTGAGCACAAAACTGAATTGGCGATTATTTCGCGTTTATCGCGAGATAGGATGATAATACTGATCCTAAACTGTATTCGCTCAACATCCTCTCATATGCGTGAGAGAGGAGATGTATGGAACAAGAGAAAGTGTATTTCCTGCCCAAGGCAGGCACGCTCTTCCATACGGTTCAAAGCTGTGATCGCTTTGCCCCGCGAAGCTCGTATGAGCGAAGTGGGGTGTGACCAAAACAAAAATCCCCGAACGGGGAGTTTTGTGGTGCAAAGGAAAAGGGCCGCACGTGATTGCGCGGCCCTGTGTTCAACCTCCTTTCTGGAAATCGCTTAGTCTTGCCCGCTGGCGACGGGCGTGCTGGTTCGTTCGACCAAGCGAGGAGCGCCTACGCTAGATCGAACAGATGCTATTTTGCGATAAAATTGCTGATTTTGCAAGCAGTCCTACCAGGTCTGTGCATAACGGATTTTTTTTGGTAGTATGTTGGAACTCCCAGCCGCCGCTTGTTTTTGCGCGTCTTACGCCGCCGAAGCCAAGCTCTGGCTTGGCGAAGGCGCGCTTAGCTCAGTTGGTAGAGCATTCGACTGATACTCGAAAGGTCCTAGGTTCGATCCCTAGAGCGCGCACCAGTACATGGATTTGCGCGAAACGTATAACAAAATTGCTGAAGAGTGGCACAAGGACCACCAAGATGATAGTTGGTGGGTTGAGGGTACTGAAAAATTGATTTCATTTTTGCCACCCGGCGCCACAGTGTTAGATGCTGGTTGCGGTGGTGGGACAAAAACAAAATATTTAGCTGAAAAAGGTTTCAAGGTAACTGGTATCGATTTTGCTGAAAACTTAATAGCTATCGCTAGACGTGAAGCGCCACAGGCGCAGTTTGTCGTAATGAATATGCGCGATGCCGCATCTTTGCCGCAGAGCTTTGACGCTGTGTTCGCTCAGGCGTCACTCCTCCATATTCCGAAAAAAGAAATTTCTGATGTACTAACATCTCTTGCATCACGACTCGAGCCCAGTGGTTATTTTTATATCGCGGTGAAAGGGAAGCGGCCCGATGGCCCCGACGAGGAGATGAAAGAAGAGCACGACTACGGGTATCCATACGAGCGCTTCTTTAGTTACTACACACTCGAGGAGCTGATCGGACATCTCCAAAAACTCGGGCTCACTGTTGTGTATCAAGATATACAAAAAACAGGTAAGTCAGATTGGATTCAGCTTATCGCACAAAAGCACTAATCTGCCCAGTTATGGAATTTTGATTTTATATTGTTGATGTCGCTCGGCGAGAGTGTGTTGTAGACCGCGACCCAGTCATTCGCGATTTGTTGTTGTGCTGCGCCAAGCTCGATGCGCCCCGCGCACACCTCTTGGTGTAAATAATCTTCGACAATATCTTTTTCGTGAAAACCGGGCGCGGGCTCGGCCGCTTCAGGATATAAATTTGCGCGGTCGTTGTTGCCGCCGAGCTCGAGTGGGATGATGTGGTCGACTTCATACGCGCCCTTCGCTTGGGGGTAGGTGAGGCCGTACTCGGCGTATATTTTTTTCTTAAGAGTCACCGACACATTACGCACACTCGAGCTGTAGCCCGGTGTGCAAATCTGCTCGACTGTTGCCTCGGCAAAAATTGCGCCCGAGCTACAGGCGGGATCGGGCAGGGGGCCCATTATCACGCAGTCGCTTGTTTTGGTCGCACTCGGGAGTGCGACAGGTTTGCCTTCATAGGGAGCAAGCAGGGTTTGGAGCGCGCTGCTCGGTTGTTGCTGCGCACCGAATTGCTCTTGTAAGAGCCCAGTTGTGGCAAGTGCTATACAGAGGAGCCCGAAGAGTGCGACGTAGCGATATCCACGCATAGGGGCATCATACAGTGGTTGTGTACTTCTTGTAAGAAGATACAATGGTAAGTATCACTTCCCCTATATGTTGAAGAAACTCCTTTTCGTCTTCTGCCTTGTTCTTTTGCCTGTTGCGGCGCACGCCTCGGTTACTCCTGGTAGTGCCGACGTGGTCACTTCGGGTTTGGTTGGACACTGGACTTTTGATGGCTCACAGACAAATTGGTCAACTGGCAAGACCCAGGACAGTAGTGGTAACGGCAACGCTGCCCAATTAGTGAGCATGAGCACCACCACGTCTCCCACAGTAGGTAAACTTGGGCAAGCGTTGAAGTTTAATGGGACGAACCAATGGGCTATTGCCAATAGCGTAAACACAAACTCAATAACCGTAGCTGCATGGATAAAAACATCTGCCACCGGACCTGTCCGTACTATCGCCGCCCGGGATGACTTCTTTAGCAACCGTGTGTACCAGTTTCGGTTAGATGGTTCTGGTCACGTTGAGATGATTCCTTTTAACTCAAGTGGCGTAAATGGCGATTATATCGGTTCAAAAGTCGTAACCGACGGTAAGTGGCACTTTGTGGTGGGAACGTATGACCAAACCACAACGCGCGTGTATGTCGATGGCATCCAAGATGGTAACGGTAACACCGCCGTATCTGGTGCCCTCAAAAATGTCACCTCAAACACCTACATTGGTGTTGTGCAGGGGGACGTGGGGTCTTTCACCTTTAGTAGTCCATTCTCGGGAACTATCGACGATCTGCGTGTGTATAATCGCGCACTATCGGCGGCTGAGGTGGCTCAGCTCTACAACTCAGACGGAGCAAACGCCGCGCACTCCAACA
>CAYSPK010000078.1:0-2860 GCA_964432905.1 uncultured Candidatus Saccharibacteria bacterium
TTGCACTCTTCAAAGAAGGGCTGCCCGCCATTGCCACCCACCTACTGTATGGATTTGTCCATGCGCCAGCGACGGTGCAAATGAACTTCTTTGGTCTTGTAGACCTTACCAAACACCACAATCTACTCCTCACCATCATCGTTGCGGCGCTCCAGTTTGCGGTGGTATGGCTCTCGGTGGCTCGTATGAAGCAGGCACCTAAAGGTTCTGGAGTGGGCCGCGAGACGCGCGAGGCAGCCATACGCACCCAACAGCAGCTCATGCTCTACTTCTTCCCCGCTATGATGGCGGTTATCACCTACTCGCTGCCGGCCGCAGTGGGTCTCTATTTCGCGACCAGCAACCTCGTATCATTGGGCCAAGAATGGCTTATTAAGAGACAAACTGCTGCGGCGCGCTAGATTGGCAGGTGCCCGCATTTGGAGTATTGTCTCTTACATGCGTGCTGACATAGTAAAAGCAAAAACTGAACAACTCCTCAACCTTCTCGGTATAGAGGGTACCGTCACGGCAAAAGACGGCCACCGCACCATCATAGCGATACAGTCGCCCGACTCTAAACACCTCATCGGGCAAAACGGCGAGCATTTGCGTGCGATAAACATGCTCATGCATAAAATGATAGAGAAAGAGGTCGGCGAAGAAGCCGCGAGCTTTCTCATCGATGTGAACGACTATCACGAAAGTAAAATGGAGAAGGTTCGTCAGGATGCGCGCATGCTGGCACAGCGCGCTCGCCTCTTTAAACACGATGTTGAACTCGAGCCAATGAGCGCGTATGAGCGCCTCGTGGTGCACGAACTTTTTGCTGAAGATCCTGAGATAAAGACCGAGTCGGCAGGCGAAGGAAAATTTCGCCACATCGTACTCAAATACGGCGTCAAATAATTAGTCTGCGAGGCGCACACCCCACAGCGACCTATCACCTTTGGTGACATAGAGCAGATACTTCCCGTCCGGAGAGATGTGTAAACTCGCGATATTTGCTTGTACTCCACCTTGTGAGCCGCCAGGTGTCGCGGTAAGACTAGTTACACCCTGTCCAATATCAAATTGGAAGATACTGTCTGCGGCCCCATAAAGACCTTGGTACCAAAGATCGAGATAGTTTGCGGGGGTGCTCGCAAGGGGTGCCGCACAATATAAGACGGTGGTATGTTTTGAATCCCAAACACACTTTTCAGGAAATGGGTTAAATGGCATTTGTAGATCCTTACCACTCTTTACATCGTGAGCGTAGGTGGTGCGCACCCCAGTAGGAGGTGTGCTTTGGTAGAGAATTTTTGAGAAGGCAAAGTTAGCACTTGCTGAAAGACCATTCGTGTAGACGATTGGTAATAGAGCGCCGGTCGTAGCACTCACTGAAAAGGCGACCCCAGGAACGCCATATGCCTCCTTGCTTTGCAAAAGAATTGTTTTAGTAGAGGGCCAGGAAATGAGCACTTGAGACAAGGGAGAGGTAAAGAGTTTTACCGGGTTCGAGCCATCAGCTTTTGCAAGATACCCAACAGCTGTTCCGCCACCAAGGAGTACATATGCAACACTCTTACCGTCGGGTGATGGTGCAAAACTAATTATGTTGTCAGGTAAAAACCGGACAGCAATCGAACTGCTCGCGGTGCCGGTTGGGAGACCAAGGAAAACCGTTTTAGTAGTACCAGAGTCATAGTATTGAGCATATACCCCTCCCCCATCTGTAAGCCACTGTGCGTTGCCTAGGCCTGGGATGGTGGTATTTGAAATGATGCGCGCAAAAGCTCCCGGCACATCCACCGGGATATCAAGCACATGACCACTGTCTTGCATCACATAGCGAGCAAGCGTGGTGGTTGGGTGAAATGTTTGGATAAATACCGCATCTTGTACCGGGCCGTCGGCGATTTTAAAAATCTTCTGGGCGGTCGGGGTGGAGGTGTTGGGTGTGCCGCCTGTGACCGTGGGGGTTTGGTTTTGGTTGCCGGTAGAATTACTGGGAGTGCCAAAAATTTGGGTATTTTGTTTGGTGGGGCTGGTGGTACTGGTGGGGGTGTTTGTTTGATGGAAGAACATAAACCATATACCAAAAAGGAAGAGCGCCACCACCCCCACCATCGCCGCCCCAACTCCAACTTTTTTCCAAATCATTTTTAATTAATAGTAGCAGGCTTCTATGCCTGCAACTGCTTGGATGGTCTCACAATTAGAATATTGAGTATTAAAATTGTTTGGTTGGTACTTTCCACTTGTATTCTGATTACACCCACCACCTGTGTATATCTTCCCGCCACGGCACTCAGGGCAGTCTGTTGTTGTGGGGGCTACACAAATTTGTTCTTTTGCGCTCGCGTCTAGTGCTGTTTGATCTGTTTGAACAATATCTTGCGAGGTACTCGGATAAGCGACTCCCGTCTGTTGATTTTGTGTTGTTGTTTGATTATTCGCCGTTCCTGCATTTAACCCAGAGGCTCCACTCGACAACCCATTAAACACCACCAACTGTGGGTTAATGGTGTAGAGAATGATGTATGAGCCAAGCAATATCATGAGCCCTAGGAATGCTGCCTGGAGGCGCTTCATCGCATTCAATTTTATGCCCGGTACATCAGAGACCATGTAGTAAATACCTGCGTATACGAACGCCCCCACCGCAACCGCCGCAGCTAGGATTATGACCACTTTAAACAACTGGTCGAGCAACTTGCCAAAGTTTACATTACCCGACTCATAATTCTCGAGCCCCGGGATCGGTTCCAGAGGAGTGTAAGTGATATTGGTGTTGCCAGAGGAGTTGCTCACCGTTTCATTGCCCGTGAGCCCAGTACTGAGTCCGGGGGTGTTGGCAGTATTACCCACCGTGCTGGTGTATATGGTTTGTGTGGGG
>CAYSPK010000079.1:0-2847 GCA_964432905.1 uncultured Candidatus Saccharibacteria bacterium
AATAGCGCCATGACCTTCTGGCATAAAGCTGTGCGGCAAAAAACCAAACTCGGGTGGCGGTGCGCCAGCTCGTTGGTGGAGCCGTTCAATGGCGCGGCGCTCACCCCACGAGGCGCCTGCATGGAAAATAAGCGCTACCGCAAGGACGCCGCCCACAAACACCACTGCGAGCGTTAGTGCGTGTGATCGACCTACGCGATAGATGTAGTGTTTCCAATTCATGCCGTGTGGAGTGCGGTGAATGCAGTTTTTGAGCTTACGACTGCGCGGCGCAGTGACCACACTAAGACGATTATTGCAGCAAATGCCAAGAGCACAGGAACTGAGGGGAGTTTTTCAAGTAAGGTGTACACAAACTCTTGCCATGAATTGAGTACCACCTGACGGTCAGAGAAGAAGAGCGAAAAGAATTCATAAAAACCAGAGGTGTATATTTCAGAGCCGGCATACTGTGCTATGGGGACCAAAAGTATGCCACTCATAAAACAAACGCTGGTTTCAAAAGCGAGATGGACGCGAGCACGCCTGCGGCGTGCGAGTGCAATACGGCCAAGGACCGTGCTGCACAGGCTCGCGGGTGGCTCCATACAATCAAGGACGGTTTGGCCCTGCTTTTCCATACCGGTAGTATACGATCTTGTCCCACTGTTTGGTGCTATATACATAGGCTTATGCGGTGGATAAGGCCTTTCGGAGGCTTAGGACTGCCCGGTGGTGTCGGCTTTTAACAGTATTTTGCGGCTGCTGCAGCATCTCACCGATCTCCAAAAAGGTGAGCCCGTTGGTGTAGTGGAGCAGCAAAATCTCACGCGCTTCGGGTGGGAGAGTTAAAAGCGCACGGTTGAGCAACTCAACGTCCTGCGCTTTTGCGAATTGCTCGTCCGGGAGTGCCTCGGTGTCGGGCACTGTTTCGGCTAGCATGTTCACACCCTCATCAGTATCAAACGCAGAGAATGGCACATGTTTTCTTTTGCGTAAATGGTCTATAGCAGCATTACGCGCGATGCGCAGCACCCAGGTTTTGAATTTACTCGCTTCTTCACGATAGGTTTTAGCGTTTTTCCACGCTTTAAGAAAAGTCTCTTGCACTATATCTTCTGCATCTTGTTCGTCGCCAACACAACGCACAACAAAAGAGTACACGGTTTTGAGATGCCGCTCGACTAATTGGGTGAACGCGTGTTCGTCGCCGCGCACGTAGGCGGCCAGTAGTTCCTCATCGCTGCGTTCCATACTAAAAAGTGTACCAAATAACTACGTATTGAGCGCTTATTTTGGTGCACAGTGCACAGATGCATCCTTTGTGTGGTTGGGACCGTATATATGTGCAGTCGACGTCGAATTACTCGTCTAACAAACAAAAACACATGACTAAACAACATGTACTCGGTGCGATCCTTGGTGCGGTTACTGTTGCTTCACTAGGGGTTGGCGCATTCGCATTTGCACAAACAAATACTCCGTCCACACCACCGCAGCGCGGGGTGGGGGGCACAGTGAGTGCTGTGGTGGGGTCCACCATCACACTTACTGGCAAGGATGGTAAAACCTATAGTATTGATGCAGGAAGCGCCGCTATCACCAAAGATATGACGGTTGGCATCTCCGATATTAAGGTAGGTGATACGCTTCATGTACAAGGTGTACTGAACGGCACCTCGGTGACAGCAACGAACATCCATGATGGCTTGCCACCCCCAAATATGATGGGCGAGCATCGCATGATGGGTCGTGGTATAGGACACGGTATCCACGGCACAGTGAGTGCGGTGAGCGGCAACAGGCTTATGGTGAGTGTTATTGACCGCCACACCAACAGCACCTCGACCTATACGGTTGATGCTACTAACGCGCAGGTGATGCTCCATGGCGACAATGCCGCACCAACACAGGGCAGCGTCTCGAGCATCAAGGTTGGCGATACGGTTATGGTCGCAGGTGATGTGAGCGGGACGTCAGTGACGGCAAAAATGATCTTCGATGGTCCTGCACCAGCATTCGGCAAGAAAGATCGGTAATCTCGGTGCGATAAAAACGTTCACCTCGTCCAACTATGTCGGCAACAAAATACTCACCCGCAGGGTGGGTATTTTTGTGTTTTTGTGCTATACCATAAAGCATGAGGCACGTCTATTTTGTGCTTGGCGCCGTGCTCGTGGTGCTTGGGCTGGTGTCGGTAAGCGTCGCATATATACAGGCGAGCGCTGAGCGTGCAAACCTTACCTATGACCTCCAGTACAGGACTCGGGTACTTGCCGACAGTCTTGAGGAAGCTGTATTGCCGCCGCTGCTTGGGCAACAAAACGCCTCGGTTCAAAAAACTCTTTCTCGGGTAGCTCAGAATGATCGCATTGCTGGTATTTTTGTATACGACAACACGGGGGCGCTTATCGCTCAATCAACATCGACGCGGGCAAGTGTTATCGATACCTCGTTCATACCTATAGTGATGGACAGTGCCACCGAGATGACGGAGACGGTACGTGACTCTTCGCACAGCTACTATCTTCTCGCCAGCCCACTGCGGGATGCGCGCGACACCGTTGTTGGTGCTATTTTGGTCGTTCAAAACGCTCGCTATATAGACGAAAGTGTTAATCGTGTATGGCTAGAAAACTTTTTGCGTATTCTGGTGAGCACTCTCTTGCTTGGCAGTATGCTGTTGGCTTTTGTCCATATGTTCTTCCAGAGACCCCTGAGGAAACTCCTGAGTTCTCTCGAGGCACTTCGTCGTGACGAAGCTGATGAGGTTGCGCTCCCCCCAATGGGAGTGTTCGCGCCTTTTGCGCAGGAGCTCACGCGCCTTATGGTGAGTTTGCGTCAAGCGCGTCATATAGCAAGCGAAGA
>CAYSPK010000080.1:0-2842 GCA_964432905.1 uncultured Candidatus Saccharibacteria bacterium
CCTACTCTCAAGTAGGGTTAAGGCATAATATGCGCCTCCTTATTTGCACGCAAAACATAGACACAGAAGATTCTAACCTTGGGTTTTTCCACCTGTGGGTGGAGGAGTTTGCGCGCCACTGTGAGGAGGTGACCGTCATTTGTTTACGTGAGGGCTCACACCACTTGCCGCGGCATGTGCGGGTGCTTTCGCTCGGCAAAGAGCGCGGCGCATGGCGCCTAACCCGGGTGTACCGCTTTTTGCGATATATCTGGGAGTATCGTGCGGCGTATGATGCCGTGTTGGTGCACATGAACCCCGAATATATTGTGTTGGGCGGTCGTTTTTGGAAGCATTGGCATAAAAAGGTGGGGCTATGGTACGCGCACAAGAGTGTCACCCGCAAACTCCGCTTCTCCATGCAATTTATGGACCGTGTATTCACGGTAGCGCCCGACAGCTTTCGTATCCCAACACCCAAGCTCTGTGCGCTCGGGCATGGTATTGATACTGAGCTATTCAAACCAGACATGCATACCGAGAGCACGGAGCTGCGTGTGGTGACCGTGGGCCGTATTGCGGCAAGCAAACATCTGCTAGAGATACTCCAGGTGCTTGATGTGCTCCATGCGCGCGATGAGCAGTTTGTATTTACGGTCATAGGAGAGGCGACAACGCCCGCAGAAGAGGCATATAAACAGGAATTCCTCCAGGCGCTTGCGCTGCGCCCGTACCACCAAAAGGTGCGCTTGGTGGGCGCGGTGCATCATGCGGATGTGCCGGCTTTGCTGCGCAATCAAGATGTTGCGCTTAATTTTGGCGGCACAGGCAACATGGACAAGGCGGGACTCGAGGCGCTCGCCGTGGGAGTGCCGCTCCTTTCAACAAATCCACAGTTTGCGCCCTTGCTCGAACCTTTCGGGCTGTATACGCATAGTGACCCTGTCGCAGTTGCGGACACGCTCCAAAAGTTTCTCAGTCGGCCCGACCGACCGGCGGTTGTTGCTACGCTGCGTAACAAAGTAGTAGCCGAGCATTCACTTGAACACCTCATCCCTAAAATTCTTGGCGAGCTCGCATGAAAAGTACGTTTGATACGGTAGTGATTATTTCCTTTGGCGCCATAGGCGACTTTGTCATGCAGCTTAATTTTTTGGTTGCACTCAAGGCGCAACGAAAAGAACCAACGCGCTATGTCGTCCTCGCCACAACTAATGCAGGTCTCTTACGCGAGATGGCAGGTGCGTACTCCTTTGTAGAGATTGTGCCGATGACGCCGTTTTCGTTGGTAAAGTGTTGGTTGCGTATTGGTCTGCGGCCGACCCTGGTGGTGCTTTCTCCTACATTTGTTTCCTTGCCACATGCGATCATGAGTGTCGCACGGCTCTTTTCTTTGCGCGGGGCGCTCACGGGGTTTAGTGGTCGAGTCAACACGCCACATCTAGGCATAGTGGTGCCATTTGAGGTGCACAAGCGTATGTATGAAAACTTCGACGCATTACTCTGGAGGTTGGGATACCGGGGCGCCGGCGGCGTTGAACTGCTGTTTCCTGAAGATACTCAGCTGGTGCACAGGCTCGATGCGGGATATGTAGTCGTGGCGCCTTTCGCGTCGAACCCCGGCAAGTCGCTGTCGCCGGAGCGATGGCACAAGCTCTTTTCGTTTTTACAAGAGACGTACCCCGAGCGAGAGGTAGTAGTGGTGGGTGGTCCGCGCGACAAAGCACAAGCAGACGCCTATTGCTCTGGGCAAGAGCGGATGCGCAACTATTGTAGTATTCCCTTTGCACAGCTCGCGGCGCTTATGAAAAATGGTAGTTGTTTTGTGGGGGTAGATTCGGGCCTCACTCATGTGGCGGGGGCGCTCCATGTGCCGAGCGTTATCATCGACAATCTGCGCGCAGTCACGTGGCTGCCAACGTATAACCCACGCGCGATCATTCTGACTGAAAAGAAACACTGCGTTTGCGGTGGAGATAAGACAGGGGACTGTAACTATGTTATTGATGGTGTCTCGTACTTGCGTTGTATGTATGATGTGAGCGACGAGCGTATACATGATGCTATAGCAGAAACACTAACGGTATGAGTTTACAGCTGCACATACCCGAACCTCTCAGGGGAGTAGATCTTGCTCCTTGGTTTCGTCAACAAGGAGATGGTGCACTTTTTTCGCGCGCAGCGCGGAGTACTTTTTTTGATAGTGTAGAGCGGGTCGCGCCCGAAGCAGCATGCGCCATGGTGCTACCACATAACTTTTTGCGGCTTGATGATGCGGCGCGCGCGTATATCAAGCAGTACGCTGACATGGGAGAAAAGTTGGGCATGCCGGTCATACTATTTTCACTTGGTGATTATAGTGATTCATTGCAGTTTGATTCGCGCGTCGTGGTACTGCGGCTCTCAGTGTACCGCTCGACACTGCGACCCAATGATGTGGTGATGCCAACACTCACCGAGGATATTGGAGCCGAGCGCTTTGTTCTGCGTGCCAAACAAGAGGTACCGGTGGTGTCATTCTGTGGGCGGGCCGCCTTTACGGCCATGCGCGAGCGTGTGGCCTCGTGGGTGCGTCGCTTGAAATATGAAGCGCTC
Organism: uncultured Candidatus Saccharibacteria bacterium; assembly: GCA_964432905.1. GTDB lineage: Bacteria > Patescibacteriota > Minisyncoccia > Phycocordibacterales > SBAW01 > GWA1-54-10. Next base: position 2,575 of record CAYSPK010000080.1, read on the forward strand.
GGGCTCGTACGCAAAGAAGAGCGCGCTCGTATCCGCGGTATCTTTTGGCGTCAGTGGATGATGCGCGTGTGTGAGCGCTCGGCACTCGTCAAAACGCTTTTTATTGTGCGCAGCACGTTCTCGGGTGCCCTGCGCACTATTGAAATTTCACCCGAGCAGGCGCGCAAGGATTTTATCCAAAATGTTGCTGAGGCCGACTTTGTACTCGCGCCCAAAGGAGATGGTAATTACTCCAACCGTTTTCTTGAGGCGCTCTCTATGGGTCGTA
>CAYSPK010000081.1:0-2772 GCA_964432905.1 uncultured Candidatus Saccharibacteria bacterium
ATATAAATAATGTCCCCGTGGACGCGCTCGTATGGTATCATGAAATCCACGTTATGCAAATTGACCTCATATTCTCCCTCGGCGTACTCCTTTTCTCCGTTATTCTGCACGAGGTCGCCCACGGCTATATGGCCAACTACCTAGGCGACCCGACGGCAAGGCTCCAGGGGCGCCTCACTCTCAACCCGCTCTCACACATCGACCCAGTGGGCTCGATCATACTCCCCGCGCTGCTAGCGCTCTCCCACGCGCCCATCATCGGCTATGCCAAGCCGGTGCCCTACAACCCCTACAACTTGCCCGGCAAGCACGACGAGACGCTGGTGGCATTTGCGGGCCCGGGGACGAATATCCTCATCGCGCTATTGTTTGGGCTGATGATCCGTTTTGGGGCTGTCGCCATGAGCCCGGCGCTCCTCAATGCATTTGCGACTATCGTCTTTATCAATCTTATCCTCGCGCTGTTTAACCTTATCCCGATACCGCCGCTGGATGGCTCAAAGGTGCTCTCGGGCATCCTCCCGGCAGGGTTGGCGCATTCGTACAACCATTTTCGCGCCAACTTTGAGCGCTTTGGTGTCCTCACCGGTACGCTGCTCCTTTTGCTCCTCATCTACATTCTCTCGCCCTATTTTTACGCAATTGTTTCGTTTTTCTTCACGCTCCTGACAGGGCAGTCGGCAGGTATATAATGGGCGGGCGCCATGATATACAAGCACGTTTTAAAACCAATCTTTTTTCTTTTTGACCCCGAGTTTGTGCACGAGGTGATGGTTTTTTCAGGCGAGCTGCTCGGCAGGTTTTGGCTGGGGCGCAAGTTAGTGTCGCTCGTGTGGGGCTATCGGGGGCCTGATGTAAGTAAGGTGGTCGACGGGGTGCGCTACGAGCGCCCCGTGCTCCTCTCGGCCGGGTTCGACTACAATGGCCGCCTCACTCAAATTCTCCCCTCTATTAATTTTGGGGGCGAGGAGGTGGGTTCAGTGACCGCGCGCCCCTGCGAGGGCAATGCTAAGCCCCGCCTCACGCGCCTCCCGCGCAACAAGAGTATCGTGGTCTACAAAGGGCTGCGCAATCGCGGCGTCGACGCCCTCATCCGGCTCCTCTCGGTAAAAAAGCGCGTGCCGGGCTTTGTCGTCGGTATTTCCATCGCCCAGACCAATGACCCGTCGGTCAAAAACGAAGATGATGCACTCCAAGACTACCTCACTTCATTTCGCAAGCTCAATGAGTCCGATGCCGGCGACTACTACACCATCAACCTGTCGTGCCCTAACGCCTATGGTGGCGAGACATTCGCGAGCCCACGCTTGCTGCAAAAGATGATAGATGCGCTCCAAACCATCCCCACTAAGCGGCCGGTGTACTTTAAAATGCCCATCAACCTGCCATGGGAGGAGTTCGACGCACTCCTGCGGATCATAGACAAGAGCCCGTACCAAGGGGTCGTCATCGGGAACCTTAATAAAAAGTACGAGATGCTCGAGCATCCGGAGGATGCACCGGCCCAGTTTCGCGGTGGGCTCTCGGGTAAGCCCTGCTTTGCGCTCTCTAACGACCTTATCGCTAAGACCCGGGCGGCCTATGGGAGCCGATTTACCATCATCGGGGTAGGGGGGATCTTCTCGGGCGAGGAAGCGCTCGCGAAGTTCCGCGCGGGGGCCGATTTGGTCCAACTGATCACCGGTATGATCTTTGAGGGGCCGGGGCTCGTAGGGGAGATAAGCGAGGCCTACGCAGAGGCATTTGCACATTCGGCTGCCGTATAGTAGAGTAGCCCACAAGCGCTTTGGCGCATTTTTAAGTCCACATGGCACGAATCTCACAGCTTGTCCGCAAAGGACGCAAAGATCGCTCAAACAAATCGAAGTCACCGGCGCTGAGCCGTGGCTTTAACGTGCTTCAAAACCGCCCTATCTTCTACCCATCGCCCTTCAAGCGTGGTGTATGCACCAAGGTGACCACCATGACTCCGCGCAAGCCGAACTCTGCAGTTCGTAAAATCGCTCGCGTGCGCCTCACCAACGGCCAAGAAATCACCGCCTATATCCCAGGCGAGGGCCACAACCTCCAAGAGCACTCAGTGGTCATGGTGCGCGCCGGCCGCGTGAAGGACATCAACGTTCGCTACCAAGTCGTGCGTGGTCGCCTCGACGCTCAGGCAGTCGCTAAGCGCAATGTCTCGCGCAGCCGCTATGGGGTGAAGCGTGCGAAGAAATAATTTTTTGAATACCTTATATGCGTCGTCCAGTTAAAAATCGTAATATCGCCCAAGCTGACCTGAAGTACAACTCAGTACGTGTTGGTAAATTCATCAACTCAGTCATGTGGGATGGAAAGAAGTCGACCGCAGAGAAGGTGGTGTATGACGCCTTCGAGATCATCAAAGAGAAGATGAAGGTTGAAAATCCAGTTGAAGTGTTTGATACCGCTATCCGCAATGTGGGCCCACAGATGGAAATCCGCTCGCGCCGCGTGGGTGGTGCTAACTACCAGGTGCCGCGTGAAGTGCGCCCCGAGCGCCGCCAGGCACTCGCGTTTCGCTGGATACTCTTGGCCGCTCGCGGTGGTAAAGGTAAGCCGATGGCCGAGAAGCTCGCGCAAGAGCGCGACGCCGAGCTCGAGACGCGCCGTGAGCGCGCCCAGAAGCTCGAAGACGAACGCGACGGCTGGCGCGCCCGCGCCGAGAAGCTCGCGCAGGAGCTCGCGCAGGCATCGGAGCAGCTCGCGAAGCGCGCGGCGGCGCCGCCTGAAGACGCGAGCGCCGAGCTCCGC
>CAYSPK010000082.1:0-2656 GCA_964432905.1 uncultured Candidatus Saccharibacteria bacterium
GCGGCTGAAGAGAAAACCTCCTTCGGCGTGCAGCTTGCAGACGCGGGTGCACAGAAGGTCCAAGTTATCAAGGCTATCAAGGACGCACTCGGTCTTGGTCTCAAGGAGGCAAAGGACCTTGTTGATGCCGCTCCTTCAATGCTCAAGGAGGGCATGAAGAAGGAGGATGCTGAGGCGCTCAAGAAAGCAGTTGAGGCCGCTGGCGGTAAAGTTGAGCTTAAGTAAATCGCTTGCGATTGATATAAGTCGCGAAATCCCGAGCGAAGCGAGGGATCGAGAAAATGAAACAAAACCCCGCATTTGCGGGGCTTTTGTTTTGTGCCAGCTAAGAAGAAACCTTTTCGTGAGTAGGGGAGTAGTAGAAAGCGGACGGCCTGCCTGCCGGCAGGCAGGACTGACAGCGGAGGTCTGAGGGTAACACCTACGAGTGCCAACTCCAAACGGCACCGCCCCCATCGAGCCTCTGTACTTCGTACACGCTCATATCACCGCTGCCACTCCATCTCGCTCTTTCTTTTCGTTATTTCACCCCCAGAATTTCCGTCCCCTCCGTTTTTCACCCTTGTTCTTTTTCGCCCCCCAACCTATTGCCTGACGCTTTGCGTCGGGCATCTTCTTTTTTGTCTTGTCTAGTCTAGGCGTCGGGCAGGCTTTTGGTAGAATGCACGAGCAATCGGCGGCTAAATCGTATGGCAGGTATGGATGGATTGGAAAAAATTTTTGGGAGCCCAGCACGAGTCAAAGTGCTCCGGCTTTTTTTGTTTAATCCTCGACAGTCTTTTTCACTGGCTGATATAGCCTCTCGTAGCCGTGTGGGGGATGCTGAGGCGCGGCGTGAAGTAACCGCTCTGCAACACGCTCAAATGATCGAGCGTTCGTCGCGAGGTAAGGGTGTGCGCTTCATACTGAGCCCAAAATTTTCATACACCGCTGCTATGCAAAATCTATTGCTCAACGCGCCTAAGCGCGCGAACGATATTTCGAAACGTCTGCGTGGGGTGGGAGCGCTCCGGATGATAGTGCTTTCGGGTATTTTCATGGGTGAGTGGGATGAGGGGCTCGATATTCTTATTGTTGGCGACAAAATAAAAGAACGACTATTGCGCGAACGCATACGCACCCTTGAGGCAGAACTCGGGAAAGAAATTCGCTACGCGCTTCTTACGAGTGAAGATTTTTACTATCGTCTCAATATGAACGATAAACTCGTACGCGATGTTATCGACTACCCACATGCCGTGGTGCTCGACCGTCTCAATATAGGTATCAAATAACAGCAACACTATCCACATGGCAACTAGCGTTCGGGTGGGGGCGCGGTACAATAAGAGTGTCGATTTAAACACCATTATTTGTCTTTGTTGTCTATGATTGTGTCAAATGGAGTGAGTGCGCTGCAGCAGTCGTTCTATAATCTGCTGTGGAATAGCATCAACTTTCTCCCTGCGTTCTTGTTCGCTATCGTCGTTTTTCTTATCGGTTGGTTTATTGCGGTGTGGCTTGGTTGGGTTATTGCAGAAGCCGTCCGTGCTGTGCGGGTTGACCACGCGCTCAAGCAGGCAGGTGTCGACGAGGTTGTTGCGCGCGCAGGCTACCATCTCGATTCAGGCGCTTTCATTGGTGCGCTCGTGAAGTGGTTTATTATTCTCGTGTTCCTCCTTGCATCGTTGCAGGTTATGGGGCTTTCGCAAGTGAGCTACTTCCTTCAGCAGATTGTGATTGGCTATCTCCCGAACGTGATCGTTGCGGTATTCATCCTTTTGGCTGGCGCGGTCATCGCCCAGGTGGTTGAGAGTGTTATTGCAGGATCGGCTCGCGCGGCGGGTATTGTCTCTGCGGGCTTTGTTGGCACGCTCGCGCGCTGGTCAATTTGGATCTTCGCCGTCCTCGCTGCGCTCACACAGCTCCAGATCGCGACGACTATTCTCCAGACACTCTTTACTGGCGTAGTGGTGGCGCTCGCGCTCGCGTTTGGTCTCGCGTTTGGTCTTGGTGGCCAGGAGGCAGCAGCGCGCTTCCTCGAGCGCACCCGCGAAGAGATGCAATCTCGCCGCAAGTAGTTCGATTTTCTCCTGAAAAAGACCCCTCAGGCGAGGGGTCTTTTTCTTTGTATGTGCAGGCTTTTTGGGCCACTTTCCCCAAGGAGAGAGAAGTTTGACACTATAGGTACACTCCTATATACTCCCTAGTACCGATATGTTAACCACGGTAAAGCTCCCATAGCGAAGTAGGACGGTAGGCCCGATAAGGGTAGCCGGCCGCTTCACAAGAAGGCGGCTTTTTTGATGGAAAACAGACGGTACAGTTTCGAACTTTGATAATTAAATCCCGCCACGCAGAGAAATTTCCCATCTGGGTCTTTTCAGCTCTGTGTAGGTGGAAGGTAAAACATATTGTATAGAAACAACAAATTATTGCGGTTCTTAAACGATGCTTTCTCCTTCACAAGAGAAAGGAAACGTTAAGGGCGTATGGTGGATGCCTAGGCAATGAAAGGCGATGAAGGACGCGGCGTGGCGGCGATACGCTTCGGGGAGGTGCCAAGCAACCTTCGATCCGGAGATGTCCGAATGAGGAAACTCACTAGACAGAAATGTGTAGGATCTTGAGCAATCAAGAAGCATACCCAGGGAAGTGAAACATCTCAGTACCTGGA
>CAYSPK010000083.1:0-2644 GCA_964432905.1 uncultured Candidatus Saccharibacteria bacterium
GCTCAAGCGTGGTGAAGGCGTAGTTCCCCACCTTACCCTCTGCCCGGGTCAGCGCATTGAGGAGCGAGGTTTTGCCTGCATTGGGGAGGCCGATGAGTCCTGCGTCCGCTATGAGGCGCAACTCGATGCGCAAAGATGCCTCCTCACCACGCTGGCCAGGCATGGCCTCTTCAGGCGCGCGGTTAACCGAGGATTTAAACACGGCATTCCCTGCGCCACCGCGCCCACCCTTGAGCACAAGGACTTGCTCACCTTCTTTGGTTATTTCAAACACTTCGCCGGTCGATGTGTTGCGCACGAGAGATCCAACAGGCACATCGATAACAAGGTCAGCACCTCGCTTACCCGCGCGATTTTGATTCGCACCATCGTCGCCGTCTCCTGCGAAAAAACTTTTTTCGCTGCGGTAGCGTGCGAGCATAGTAACGTCACGCACGCCGCGGATATATATATCGCCGCCGTCTCCGCCATTGCCACCCGCAGGGCCTGAATACTCCTTCCCCTTTAGGTGCAGCCAGCGCACGACCCCGTCGCCCCCTTTGCCGGCGCGGGCCTCAATTGTTATGTCGTCTACAAATGCCACGAGGCTACTCTACCATACAATCGATAGTTTAGAGACCTTGGTACTACTTTTGCATAAGGCCAAAAGTACCGGTCTTGTTGGTTACTAAAAATAGAGTTGTGCCACTCGTCGCCATACAATCAGGTCCCTTATATTGGCTTAGAAACTGCCCCGAGGGGTCGTTTACTCCCCGCTCATCACATTGGGTAGTAACTATTGTCTGAGCACCTCCGACGCAAAAATAAGATACGGCGACCGATGCGAAGACTCAGTGGACATGGAAACCTCCTGCGTAAAGACAGGGGGCAATGCAAAGAATTTCAGATATCGCATACGTATTTACTTATTTTTAAACGCTATACTTGCTGTCCAAGAAACGAGGGTCAAGAGAAATGAACCTTCGAGCGCGGGGACAAAACCCGCCACATGGAAACCTGCAACAAACGTGGCAAGAAACCAGAAAAGGAGTGCATTGAGCACAAAAGTAAAAAGTCCCAACGTAAGCAAATTAATTGGCAGCGTAAATAAAAGAAGTAGCGGTCGTAGTGTCACATTCATAATCCCCCAAAGTACAGCAACAATAATCGCTGTATACAGACTCACAATCTCTACCCCAGGCACGTAGCGTCCGATAATAAGTAGCGCACCTGCGGTGAGCGCCCATTTTATGAGTAGTTTTGCCATTGGTGTTTAAAAGTAGTGATATATCTTATTGTACCCCAACCAACCCAAGAATTGGTAGACCCATTCCACAGCGGCAGCCATCATATTGAATAGGACCAAAACCCCCACGAGGACAAGGAGGGCCCCAACGACCCGTGCTACCGCCGCTGCGTATTTCCCCCAACGTTCTATAGAGCGCTGAGCCCGATCGATCATATATGCCGTGAGTAAAAATGGCGTACCTAATCCTGCCGAAAATACTGCGAGCAAAAAAGCACCCTGAAGGGCCGTGTCGGCGCGCGAAGCAACAAGCAATACAGAACCCAAAATGGGCCCTACGCAAGGACTCCAACCAAGCGCAAAAAATACACCAAGTATCAGAGAACTTTGCCAGCGGCCAAGAGCCAAAAATTTGGGCAGTTTGGGGTGCCACTCCCTCGAAATGAAAGGGATGGCGAATGGGTCCAGCAACACGAGTCCAAACAAAATAAACATACCCCCGATTAAGTGTCCAAAAAAAGCCTTATACGGCGCAACAAAAGAGCCGAGGGTGCCAGCGAACAACCCTAAAAGTACAAAAACAAAGGAAAACCCAAGAACAAAAGCGGCGGCATTAAGAAAAATGCGTCTCTTTGAGTCGTGACTAGCGTCCAGCGGCACCCCTCCAATAAAAAGAAGGTACCCGGGGATAATCGGCAACGTACAGGGTGCCAAAAACATGAGTATTCCGGCCACAAAAGCACTTGGCAACAATATAAGAGGGTCCGTGATCATTTCTATACAATACGCGAAAAGCGTGGGACCTCTACCCCATCAACCAGCACCAACTCGGTAAACACAGCAAGTGATCGTACCCATATAGTGCCCGGGTCATACAGAGCCTTATAGACGACCACATCACTCTCATCTGCTTCATTTTTTGCGCAGCACACTATTTCATACTCTCCTCCTTTGTAGTGTCGATATTTTTCTCCAGCTTTTGGCATATGCATATCTTACCAATAAATTTGTATACCTCGACTTGCTTTCAGCTATTAAAATCTGCTGCGAGCCCATAACACGAACTAGGTTCGCCAATTTTTGCTTATATATAAACATATCTCGTTTTGCCGAGATTTATGTCTTGTGTATAAACTCAACATGCAACTTATATTGTAAAAAAACCTTACGCGTTTTGTCGGCTTTTGGGAATCGCCCACACTTCTACGGCACCGTGCGCACTACTGAAGGTGAGCCCTTGAGCTTCGGTATCATGTCCTTCAAGAACACACTTGATATGGAATCAACCAAGGTGCTTGATGTGTACGGGCGCTACCTCGCTATCTTCCCTGCTAAGACGGCAACGCACCACATAACGATCAAGGAGCGTGCCGGGGGCGAAGAAGCACACACGCTGCTCGAGCGGGATATTACCGTGCA
>CAYSPK010000084.1:0-2615 GCA_964432905.1 uncultured Candidatus Saccharibacteria bacterium
GGCGAAGCCGGCGCGGCCGACTTCGAGCGAACGCCGTTCGCCGGAGACGAACAGCTTGGGTTGCGAAATCCATGATTGCACGGAAGAATGCTTTTCCGCGCTGGATCACAATCACGCGACCTTGCTGCATGAAGACGAAGAACCCATACTTTGGGTCCGCGTTCTTTTCCGGGTCATTCGCCAACTTTTCCAATATTCCTGGAATCGCCGGGAAGATGAACAAGAAGCAGTAGAACCCGAAATACCAACGGATTATGTGCTTCGTGATTGGATACGGTATAACGTGTTGCACCCAGAGCATGAAGCTGGCGGCGGTCAGTACAAAGATTACCGACAACAAGAATGTTAGGTCGGAATGTTTGTTCAGCGACCGCAAGCCATTTCCTACCGATGTAACGACGGCACGGACCTGCTCAGGGATTTTTTTAATACCCTCAAGCATGTCTTTGGAAAAGGCGCGGAGACGTTCGAAGAAGTCTTTCATTGTGTCACCTGTGTTGTGAAGGTTCATTGTGAGCAGGATGCTCACGACTGCGGGATATTATAACAAAAAATGCTTGTTTGTCAAGTTATTTTGGGCATATATAGGGCCATATTTTGCCCATAAAAAGTGGTGCCTGCACCGCATAGTCTTGACGTCGTGGTGCTGGGGAGAGGACTTGAACCTCCATGGATTGCTCCACGTGCTCCTAAGGCACGCGCGTATACCAATTCCGCCACCCCAGCGTGGTCGCATTGTACGACAAATCGAGCGTTTTGTTTACTATGGCGAAAAGTGTGTTTTCACCGTATAGTGTCTCCAATGTCAAACAGGAGCGAAAAAATAGCCGAAGCACTGCGCGAGACGGCGGCCGAGTTTTTGGCCCGCGAAGCGGGGCGCGAGTCGATGATCACCGTCACCAACACGGCAGTGTCTGAGGATGGTCGTCGAGGCATCATCTTTATAACCGTCTTACCCGAGGCGCACGAAGAGGCGGCGCTCGCTTTTGCCAACCGCAATCGTGGCGAACTCGACGGTGCGTTTCGTCAACATGTCAAAGGAGTGCGACTACCGCACATCGAATATCGCATAGACAAGGGCGAAAAGAACCGTCAACGGCTCGACGAATTGTCCAACTAACGCTAGAGTAGTTGGTGTGCGTCCACGGCCACGTGGCGAAGAAGCAACGCGGCGGTCTGCAAAACCGCTATGCGAGGGTGCGAATCCCTCCGTGGCCTCCATGTCCCTCCTTCGCTACAGCTATGGCGGGGCGAGGCCGGGGTGATGAAATGGTAGACATAGGGGACTTAAAATCCCCAGACCGCAAGGTCGTGAGGGTTCGAGTCCCTCCCCCGGCACCCAAACTTTTGTGGACCAAATAAAAAATCCTGCATGTGCAGGATTTTTTATTTGGTCATCTAGTCCGCCCAGTAGGACTCGAACCTACGACCTGGTGCTTAAGAGGCACTCGCTCTACCAACTGAGCTATGGGCGGATATGGATAAAATACTATACTCGAGCGTGTTTAACAACACACTTATTTCATTACCACCTCGAATGCCTCGAGATAGTCGCCGGGCGCAGCCTCGGCAGAGAGCTTCATCATTGCGCCAAACTCAGTGGTGGCTTCGATGTGTTTGGCGGGCGACTTGCCCACCTGGAGACTCACCACCTCGCCGCGGCCGATCTCTTCGTCATGGCGCATGAGCTTCACTTGCTTACCTTCTTTGAGCGAACCTTCTTCAAGACGGCCGCCGAGCACGGTTTTGCCTTGCTGTGTACTAAAAATTTTTAGAATTTTGGCGTAACCGGTACGCTCGTCTGCTTGTTCGCGCGGGTGGCGCTTCTCGAGCTCCTCGCCGAGCCACTGGGTGAGTTCATAAATAATGTCGAATGTGGCGATAGAGACGCCAAGGCGTTCTGCCAAGTCGCGCGCTTCGCGCTCTACTTTTACATTAAACCCAACGATGATGCCTGCTTGCCCCGAGCTGCTCGAGGGCCCTGCAAGGCGCACATCATTTTCAGTCACTGAGCCAACACCTTTGGTAACAACGCGTACCTCGAGGCGCGGGTCCTCGGGCAATTTTTTGAGTTCATGCAAAACAGCGTCGCCGGTCCCGGCAAAATCTGTTTTGATAACGAGCGGCAAAATAATATGCGCGCCGTCTTCGTCGCTCGCTTGCGCGGTTGTTTGGCGCGCCTTTGCCTGTTGGAGCTCTGTGTGCGCGAGCGCCACCTCGGCCTCGGCTTCTTTCTTTGTTTTTACCGCGCGCCATGGCGAGCCCACGTCGGGGAGTGAAGAAAAGCCAACAATACGTACCGGCTGGCCGGGTCGCGCCTCTTTGATCGTTTTCCCTAAAAAGTTTTCCATGATACGCACCGGCGCCATCGCCTCTCCGCACACTACATACTCGCCACTTTCAATACTGCCGTCTTTGACGATGAGGGTTGCGGTGTTGCCGCGGCGGCCGTCCATGTGTGCTTCAATCACGAGGCCCGAGCCTTGCTTCTCTGGGTTTGCGTCGAGCCCTTCGAGCTCTGCGGCGAGGAGGATAAGGTCGAGGAGCTCAGGGATGCCCTCGCCAGTTTTGCTCGAGACCGCGACCCACGGCACTTCGCCACCGAGCCCTTCAAG
>CAYSPK010000085.1:0-2551 GCA_964432905.1 uncultured Candidatus Saccharibacteria bacterium
CTTCTTTCTGCGCACCCCGGGAGGCGAGTTGGGAAACAAAGATCTTCTCGACCTCTACGCATTGGCAAAAAAACTAGAACGCTTTGGCCTGCTTGCAGGACTAAACCAGGCCCACGCCTATCCTGACGAACCCCCGCTCCATGCGTGGATAGCAAACGTGCGGAGAGCTTCTCCACTACCTGGCAACGCCTCTGGCGCGCACCACACCGACGAACGCGCGGCGCTCACCTCTACCCTTGCCGAGGTGGTTGAGCGACACTTATGGTTTGAAACTACCGACTACTTTGACACTCCAACCATCGCCACAACCGGTGCCATCGCAGCGAGAGGCAACTATATTGACCCTAACGCAGTCACCGGTTTCTCTCTGCGCGATACACACCAATCAACCACCAACTATCACTGGGTCAGGGGGTATTCGTGGACAACCCAAGCCCCCCTATGGGTACCCTCACAGCTCATAAGCGGCGATCGCTCTTTTTTTGAAGATCTTGAAAAACGCAAAGAGCCGCTCATGCGCGGCATAACCACCAACGGGCTAGCCACGCGCCAAACCCGCGAAGGCGCGGTACTGTATGGCGCGCTCGAGCTCATTGAGCGCGATGCTTTTATGATCATGTGGCTCAACCAGCTCACACTCCCCCGCTTTGACCTCGACGACCTATGCGCAGAAAATGAATCACTAAACAAGCTTGTAGCTTCTTGTACAAAATATGGGTTGCGCGTAGACGTCGTGCGCATGCTAACAGACGCCCCCACCTATGCTGTGTGTGCAGTAGTCACCGACGAACGGGGGTATGAGCCAAAGACCATCCTTGGTCTGCGCGCCCACCCAAATAAATATAAGGCCGCCGAAAAAGCGCTCTTGGAGGCGCTGCGCATACGCCAGATGACACGCCATATGCTCGCACACCCACCCCACGAGTGGTCGGAGGATACAAAAGCCCGCGATATAGGCCACACAGACCGCCTGCTCTATTGGGCAACAAAAGGCCGGAGTGAGCGGTTGGCGTTTTTGACGAAAGGACCCATCCAGCGCTTTGACGAGCCGTGGGAGCACGATAGTGAGCAGGAGCACCTTGGTCGCATTGTGTCGTGGTGCAAAGAAGTCGGCTACGAACTTGCCTCAGTATCTATGACCAAATCAAAGAAAAATGTATCGCCATGGCAGATAGAGATGGTGGTTATACCAGAACTCCAGCCAATTTATCTCAATGAGCAGCTGCGCCACACCACAGGCGCGCGGCTCAAGAGTGTCCCAGCGCTGTTTGGCTATACACACAGAGAGCCTTATGTGGACGACCCGCACCCCTTCGCCTAAACCATGAGACAAGATATCATTTCAAAAATTCATACACATATCCGCGAAGGCAGGCTCTTGCGCCGCGGCGCAAGCCCTCTTATCGGCACTGAAAAAATGTGGTCGTCCAAGGAGTACCCGCGCATGCCAAAAACTCCGCTTGAAAGACGCTTGCCGACGATCTCGTTGGGAGAGGCTCTGCACAAACGCGAGTCCCACCCCGACCAAGCGGCACAGACAACCCTTTCTCTTGATGCTGTGAGCCTCCTAGTAACTCCCCTGAGCGAGAAGGTGGGGGCGCAAAACCGCCACTATCCCTCAGGCGGTGCCCTATATCCTGTCGAAACATATCTCATCGGCTCCTTTGAAAGTGGCTCCAAAAAAAATACCGTCTATCACTACCACCCCAAAGCTCACGCACTTGAAAAACTTTGGGATACGCCGGAGACTTTTGAGTTTAATCAATTATTTAGGAGCCTCGTTGATGGGACAAGGCTCCAAGCTGCGATGATCTTCACCGCCGTCTGGGAGAGGTCCGCGAAAAAATATGGAGACTTTGCCTACAACCTGGCCCTACTGGAAGCGGGCCATATGGCACAAAATGTTTTGCTTGCCGCAACAGAACTTGGTGTACAAATGTGCCCCATGGGCGGGTTTGATGATGCAACCGCGTCAGAACTGCTCGATTTAAAAAACGACGCAGAGCAAGCGGTATATTGTTTGTCTATTCAAAAATAAAAAGAAGGGCCGCGCATTGCGCGGCCCTTTGCACCATTGGTGGGTTATCCGGTGTTGTCGCAAACCATTAACCGGTTTCCCGACCAATACGTGTAAGCCATGGAGGGGGTTTCCCCCTCATCGAGACGCCCCTTCAGAAAGAATGTTTGTGGGGGTCCTACCCGTACCGGCGCGTACGCCGTCCAGTAGTCCCCCATACCCCGCATCAGATAGCTCGGGCTTGTTGCGGCCTTCGTATCTGGTGGCGGCACAGGAGGGAGTCCCTCCGCGCTGTTGCCAGTCGTTCCGTCGTTCCTGGCCCAGACGGTCACACTGGGCTTTCCCTCGGTATTCTGGACTTGTGTCCAGATTTGTAACTCCTTTCCCCTCTGGGGGCCACCCAAGATACCCCGGCAGATGGCTGTGCCATCCGCCGCCCACGAAGACATGGGCAAACAAATAGCAAGAATCGCCACAGACAGGGCGCGCAGCATCTTAATCATGCAAAGCCTCCTCAATGGCGTTCTGCCCACT
>CAYSPK010000086.1:0-282 GCA_964432905.1 uncultured Candidatus Saccharibacteria bacterium
ACGTATGAAAGATTAAATTAATAAAAACTTCTGCCTGTATTATACAAACCTTTTTTACTGCGTTTACAATTGTTCACATTTAGAGCTGGCGCTTAGTAGATCTATTGCCTCTATCACCTGCTGTGCAGTAATACCCTCAACCTGCCGTCGGGCTTCGGCAACATTATAGTGTCCCCGACTCATGATCGAAAGTTCAGGCACCCGGGGGAATGGTGGTATTACGACTAAGTTGCGAGGGCCACGCGGCGGTTGTTCGTTTTCATCCATAGGGCCAACAATATC
>CAYSPK010000086.1:292-2455 GCA_964432905.1 uncultured Candidatus Saccharibacteria bacterium
ACGAAGAGGGAGAGCTTTGCTATAAGCGCTTTTAGTTCTTCGAGGGAAAATACTCCTACGGTATGGATAACCTTCAAGCCAGTCGGGATATGTGCGAGCACTTCTTCAGTCTCTTGTGTGTCTCCTGGGCCACCAATAAGCACCGGAATATATCCGAGATTAACAACATGCGCACAGACAGCAGCGAAGCGCTCTGCCGGCCAATTTTTTAATTTATTTCCTGCCGACGGGGCAATACCTACCAACTTCTGTCCTGCTCCACCATGCTCTTGGAGAAATTGTGTGACTTTTGTTTCTGCCTCCTTCGTATAAAACACATATTTTGTTGTATCGTCCGCCTGTATACCGATAGGTTCAAGTGTGCGTAAATATTCACCCGGAGCATAGTGGCCCATACGGTGTGGCATAACAATGGCGAGTGAGCGCAGCCACGCATACAGCTTACCTTCGGAGCTTTTTTCGCCAATCACCTGCGGCGTCACTATCGTTTTAATTCCTGCGAGATACAACAGTGCAAAACCGCGCACGCTGGGCCCTACATTGATACCCGCCTCTGGTTTTTCTTTTTTTAGTTCTTGCAGAGCTTCGGCAATGTCTGTACCGCAGACGATATACCGGTCGACGTCCTTACTGCCAGCAAGCACCTCGCCGCCCACGCGGTCGCCCACGACAATAACGCGTGTGGACGGGTCATGCTTTTTAATCGCACGAAACATCGGCGTCGTACACACCATGTCGCCGAGTTTTCCAAATTGCACTATCACTATCGATTGTGGGGTGACTTTTTTCTTTGCGGCGCCATGCAAAAGCCACCGCAACACACACCGCAGCGCGAGCACTAAACCAGCCAGACGATTTTTCATGTTAGTTAAAAAAGTTTTGGTGCCATGCCGCCCAGACCAAAAGCGCATACTTGGTTTGTGGGTGGCGCATAGCTTTTTCTGGATCAAATGGTACGAGTGTTGAGTGCTCCTTTGCATGCGCCACCGCTTGCGCATACAGCTCTTTGTCCAAACTGTCGACCATCCGCAGCGGGAAGCTAAAGCCTTGCTTGGATCGATCAACAAGCTCGGCCGATACATACTTGCGCAATATACTTTTGAGCAATTCTTTACCACTCTCTCCCTTGCGCTCCTCAATAGAAATTTGCCGCACTATATTGAAAAAGTATCGATCCAAAAACGGCACCCGCCCCTCGAGCCCATGCTGCATACCTGCTCGGTCTATCTTGAAGAGCAGGTCGTCGGGCAAGTACATGGTTTGATCGACACCAAGGGTTGGCACATCGTGTAGGGCGGGCATAACGGTTTGCTCTAAAAACAATTTTGCGAGTTGCGCCTCATGTGTGGGCATGAGGCCCTCATCAACACGCATAAACTCTACATATGCTGCAAGTAAGTCTCGATTTATTTTTGCTTCAATTCCTCGTCGTATGCGCACCGGAAATTGTTCGACCGCTCGTCTGGGGATAATGCGCCGACCACCCACCGCGTGCGGCAAATGTTGGTGACGATGATACCCGCCAAAAAATTCGTCTCCCCCTTCGCCCGAGAGCACCACCTTGTGGGTCTTGGCGACTGCGCCGGAGAGAAACTCGGTTGGCACATAGGAGGTGTCGGCAAACGGCTCATCGATAGTCTCGAGCATGCAGCGCATCGAAGCAAGTGCTTCTGCCTCACCAAACTCGATAGTGGTGAGTTTGACCCCAAGCTCTTTCGCAATAGCCTGCGCGTAGTCATTGTCTAAGCGATTTGGAATATGGAGAAAAAACGGTTCGGGGTTAAACCCCAACTCACGTGATTTTGCCAAAAGCAGCGTCGAGTCTATACCACCCGAGAAAAAGAGGCCCACCGGCACGTCGGCGATGAAGTGCGCTCGGATAGAATCTTCGAGTGCCTTTTCAACCCGCTCAAGAGCACTCGCACCCTTGTAGGACACTTCGCTCACATACGGCAGCACTGGGTCTTTGCTCGTGCGCGTACCATCGGCGAGATTATAGACACGAATCTCACCAGGCATGAGTTTGCTCACCTCGAGAAAGGGCGTATGTGGCGCAGGTATGTAGCCGAGCAAAAAGTAGAGGTGGTGCGCAAACACATTTTCACTATGTCCATACTTCTCGAGCACTGGCGTGAGTGCACGCAGCTCTGAGGTAAAGGCGAC
>CAYSPK010000087.1:0-2452 GCA_964432905.1 uncultured Candidatus Saccharibacteria bacterium
CCGCCGCGCAGCGTCACCATGTCGCGGGTTATCGATACGTCTAAATCTTCCGGCTTCACGCCAGCTATCATCGCTTTGATGATGATGTGGGTGGGTGTCTGGTAGACATCTACAGCAAGCTCTCCTTCTTCGGTCTCTTCGGTCACTGGAGAAGAGTCTTCTACTATAGGGATGAGGTGTTTGGTGTCTTTAGTAGAAGCATGTGCTGCACGTGGAGCCTGACGGCCATAGCCCGAACCACCACTTTCAAGGTCGTCAAAAGAATACGTATCCTGACCGCTTGAGCCGGTGAGCCAATCGAACAGTGATCGTTTTTCTTTTGCCATATAGTGTTTTCGTTTAAGGGTTTAACAATAATCTTTTGGTTCTTTCACGCGTTCAGTCATGAGGAGTGTCGCAATAACGCCAACCCATACGCATACAAATATCCAAATAATCTCTGACGTTCCTTGAATTATAAAAAAGTTAAAAATGGTGTGCAACACGACAGCGAGGATAAGGCCGAGGAGTGCATAGAGAAACCGTGTTGCGGCCGGCTTGTAAAAGGAGAGTGCCAACGCAAGACCAATAGTGACTGAGGCCAGTATGTGTAAGAGTGATGCTCCCATAAAGCGCAAGTCACCTAAAATAATGCTACGCATGAACTCGTGGTGTTCGGTAAGCGGGCCCCACAAAAACATGATATTTTCTGCTGCGGAAAAGCCAAGAGCTGCGGTTGCAAGGTATATGACCGCGTCGAGTGGCTCATCGAAGGCCGAGAAGTGGAGTGCACCGAAATATGCGGCCATATATTTGGCAATTTCTTCAAAAAAGGCCCAAGCGACAAGGAGTCCCAAGCTCATTGGGACGAGGTTTTGGGCTAGTTGCTCAAAATACAGGGTTGGTATCACCGACCCCATGCCCAGGACAAACGCAAAAAAGATATACCGCTTTGGCTCTGGCTCGCAGCGGTCTTCCATCAGCCAAAAGAATAGCCATACAAGCGCAGGCAACACGCCACCAAGAAAGGCTAATAGGTCGAGCATACTGTGTAGTATACTCTTTGTTTTTTAGCGCACGGGCCAATTTTCCACCATGAGGACGGGTGATTGACCTGATTTAGCGAATGAAGACCAAATTTCTTCAGTCACAAACGGCATGAAGGGGTGTAGTGCGCGCAGGATAATGGCGAGCGTCTCGCGCAGTGCTACCGCGCGCGACTGCGCGCGTTCAGCGTCGTCGCCGCGCAGCAGAGGTTTACTCTCCTCGAGCACAACATCAGCAAATCGGTGCCATACATATTGGTAGAGCACGTCCATAGCCAAATCGAGGCGGAAGGTCTCGATATGTTTTGTAGCTTCACGCACCGCTTGGAGTGCTTCTTCAGTAATAGTGTTGTCATCAGGGTCTATAAAGACGGGGTCGGTCAGCGCCTTTGGTGCCTTAGTGTAGTAGCTCTCGAGTACGAAGCGTGTAATGTTCCACACCTTGTTGGCAAAATTCTTGTAGCCACGGATGCGGTCTTCAGAAAGTTTGAGATCATTACCCGGCGCTACACCCATAATGAGCGAGAGGCGCACTGCGTCAGTACCATACTTGTCGATCATGGTGAGTGGGTCGATGATATTGCCGAGTGACTTACTCATCTTGCGCCCTTGGCCGTCGCGCACGAGGCCGTGCAGATAGACGTTTTTAAACGGCACTTCGCCCATAAGGAAACTCGACATGAGGATCATGCGCGCGACCCAAAAGAAGAGGATGTCATAACCCGTTTCAAGTAGTGTCGTCGGGTGGAAGGTCTTAAGGTCGTTGGTCTCGTTAGGCCAGCCGAGAGTTGAGAAGGTCCACAGGCCTGAGGAGAACCAGGTGTCGAGCGTGTCAGGATCTTGTGTCCAACCGGTACCCTCGGGTGCGGTGGTGCCACAGTACGTTTCAGCACCTTTGTACCACACCGGGATGCGATGGCCGAACCAAATCTGGCGTGAAATACACCAGTCGTGCAGATTATCTATCCAGTGGTAATAGATCTTTTCGAAATGTTCGGGGATGATTTTTACGGCGCCACTTTCGACTGCGTCATGCATCGCTTTTTTAAGCGTTGTCCTCTTGCCGTTCTTTTCAAACTCTTTATCAACAGCGATAAACCACTGGCGCTTAATTTGCGGCTCAATGGTGCCGCCGCCGCGGCTATTGGTGGCGACGTTGTGCACATACCCCTCGTCAATTTTTACTAAAAGGCCTTTTTCTTTGAGTTTTTCAACAATAAGCGGGCGCGCCTTTTTAATATGCTGGCCTTCAAATTCACCAGCGATAGGCAGCAATATACCGCGCTCATCAATGACAGGCTCAATATCAAGACCATGGCGCTTCGCGATTTCAAAATCGATTTCGCTGTGGGCTGGGGTAATAGTCATAACGACCGTGCCAAACTGCATATCAATAGCCTCGTCTTTAATAACGGTTGCGGTGATGG
>CAYSPK010000088.1:0-2330 GCA_964432905.1 uncultured Candidatus Saccharibacteria bacterium
CATGCCGCACGCCGGCATCATGACCGACATCATCGTTGGCTACCCGGGCGAGACGGTGGGTGAGCAGCTAAAGAATGCGAACCCACTCCAATTCACCACGCTCGACTTGGCGTGGGAGGCGCACAAAGTGCGTAATGCGGTCGCACACTTGGGCGAAGGCTTCCCGCTTACCGAGCGGGATGTGCGTTCGACTATAGACCAATACCGGCGCGTGTTCGAGGAGTTTACTTTTATATAGCAAAAGCCACCCGCTGGGGTGGCTTTTGCGTAATCGTGTTGCGGGGCCGGGACTTGCACCCGGGTCCCGAGGTTATGAGCCTCGTGAGGTACTACTCCTCCACCCCGCTATAAAAGCTCGCTAAATATATCAGAAAGTGGCGCGCCGAGCAACTGGGCCACTGCGAGTGCGGATCGAATTGATAAGGGGGAAGAAGTCAGAAATGAAATTATAGGCTGCAGCACCTGCTGGGCCTATAACGCCAGTAAAAACGAGGATAAGGCCGAGAGTATTGGTTGCGCCCCATATGAAAAAATCTTGGAGCGCGATGGTGTGGGCACGTCGTGCAAGCAGTGTGAGCGCAGGAATATCTGCAAGGTTGTCTCGCATAAGCACAATGTCTGCAGACTCTATCGCTGTATCATATCCTATTGCACCCATAGCGATACCAACCGTAGCCGAAGCGAGTGCGGCGGCGTCGTTGACCCCGTCGCCCACCATCACCACCTCGCCTTCTTTTTTGTAAACTTCAATAACTGCAATTTTGTCTTCAGGCAAGAGGCCGCTCTTCCACGCATCAAGACCAAGTTCGCGGCCAAGGAGTGAGGCGACAGACTCATTGTCTCCGGTGAGCATGATGAGTCGTGCGGCCCCTAGTGTGCGCAACTGCGCGAGAGCCGACTTCGCCTCGGGTTTTATCGTGTCCGAGAGGGTGATAAATCCAACTGCTGTGGTTTCTTTTGCAACAAAAGAGATGCTCTTACCTTGTTGGGTATACATGTGAGCTTGTGCGGAAAGCTCAGCGGGAATAGTAATACCCTCGTCGGCGAGGAAATTTGCTCGCCCGGTAGTAAGAGTTGTGCCGCCTACCTGTGCGATGGCGCCTTTTGCGTTGACGGTGTGTGCGGACGTTGCTTGGGGTATCGTGAGACCTTGCACTTCAGCATGGGCAACGATCGCGCGCGCGAGCGGGTGGTTAGATCCTCTATTTGCAGCAGCGCCCAGGACGAGCAGTTCGTTTTGAGACATCCCACCTTGAGTGATGATGTCTGCCACCGTGAGCTTGCCGGTCGTCAGGGTGCCTGTCTTGTCGAATACAAATGTCTGCACACGACCTAAGACCTCAAGGTATGCACCACCCTTGATAACAACACCGCGCTTAGCGGCGGTACCAATGGCACCCATGTAGGCTAGGGGTATGGCAACCGCGATATCATCGGCACACACCACAAGCACCACCGCGAGCACAAATGAAAGATTTTGGGTTATGACAAAAAGCCCGCACGCTACAACAAACATGCCAATAAGATAGACTTTGCCAAACTTCTGACCGACCGTCGCGATGTTTGACTGGCTCTGTTGGGCGGCTTCGACCAATTTGATAATGCGTTCAAGGGTGGTGTCTTTCCCCACCTTTTCAGCGCGGATGATGATGGTCCCCGAAACGAGCAGGGTAGAGGCAAATACTTTTGAACCGGTCGTCGCGTCGATGGGTAGTGACTCGCCAGTGAGTGTCGACTGGTCCACCGCGCCCTCGCCGGAGATAACTGTGCCGTCGACGGCGACCCGTGTACCAGCGTCTATAACCACTTCGTCGCCGACCTGCACCGAGCCGATGGCGACTGTCTCTATCTTTTCGCCGTGACGCACTCGGGCAGTCTCGGGGCGGAGCTTCAGCAGACTTTCAATACTACGCGAGGTGCGTGCCTCGGTGAGTACTGAAAGGAGGTTCGCTGCAGCGAGCATAAGCTCGATAAATACCGCAGAGGCCCACGAAGCGCTCAGGAGTGAAAAGATGAGCGCCACCGAAGCAAGCATGTCCATAGACGCCCAATCCTGCTCCCGTGCTCCAGCTACGGCACGCCACAAAACGGGCAGCGCACCCACGACCGAAGATCCCACCAGAGACCAGTAGATAACGGTGGTGGGGAGTAGGTGTAAAAAATACACTCCCAGGGCGATTGTCAAAAATAGTATGAGGGCTATCTGTAGTTTTGCTTCGCGGGGCATGAGTCTATTGTACTCCTGTTGGGCGCAGATACAGGAGATTTATATTGAAACAAAAGCATAAAAATGCTAGGGTAGAGCCACGTCCGCCGCCGCTGTGGCTCTG
>CAYSPK010000089.1:0-2279 GCA_964432905.1 uncultured Candidatus Saccharibacteria bacterium
CGCCGCCCATGACAGAGGTTGGGTCACTAACAGAAGGAACATTTTGGTCGCTTGTGGTTTGGATTACCCCCGCACGGGCTACCTGCGCCACCATAAATAGCGCCAGGGCTGAGTAAGTGGTTACAAGTGCTAAACCCACGTTTGATGTGCGCATAGTGCCATTCCGGTTCATAAGCCAAAGAGTGATTTAAAGGATACGCCCGAGTTTTGGCCGAAGGATATCGAGAGGAAGCTTTGTGCGGCTTGGGGGAACTTATCTGCTTCGGTGTTTTGGAGTGCTACCGCAACATCAGCAGAGCCATTTCCCGAGCCTGTTTGTCGCAGGGTGAGCAAACCTTTGTTTGCGTATGGGCCGGTAGTCTCATTGCCGTTAAGTGTCCAGTCGAACGTTACTGCTCCCCGACGAAGACTTGAGTTGGAAAAATAGTACGGCTCGGCTTTAAGAGTGACTTCTTGGGTGTCGAGTGTAAATTGTCCCGGCAGAGCAGTGTCAAGGAGGAGTCCTCTGAGTGAGTCAAAACCATACAATACTACGCCAGGAGTGGTTGCGGGTATGGTGATGTTCCCCGCCCCGACTCTAGCCGAACCCATATAGACATCCACATGCACTATCTCGCTACCTTTGAGTTGATCACCAAAAAAGGAATACACATTCTTACCAAGTCCTGAGGCGGCGGGGTCCGGGTCATCACCGCGAGACCATTGGAAACTGAGTTTACTGGTGGGCACTGAGGAGCCGCTCGCGATGACGGTTGGAAAAGCGATTACTTTGAGATAGGCTCCTCCACTGTAGAGCGGCTTACCTTTATAAAATGGGGGCACTGAGGTGTCTGCTTCCCACAGAAGATGCACCACCGAAGGGGCAAACGCAAAATCATGAGTATATACCCCTTGGGGGGAGTCTATAATGACGTGCACCCGAGTCGCTGTGCCGACCCCGCCTGTGGTGAAAGAGAATGTATTTTGGCCGACTCCTTTACTCACTGTTTTACCATTCACCTGCCAGGTGATAGTCGAATTCCCTATGAACGAGCCTATGCCAGCCGCTTCAATATATACGGTCTCATTTGGACCAGGACTTTCAGGCGAGATGGTGTACTCGATAGGGTCGGGAGGAGGTGTAAACTGCGGCGCAGTAATAGTGGTCGCATGCACAAAAGGCGCGAAAGTAAGAAAAAGAAACAAACTAAAAAATATCTTATGCCGCCGTTGCATATGTTGGTGTTATATCACGAACCAAAGGTTGGTTGTTGTTTGCTGCTGGACGGACGTCTTGTGCGAGGGTGGGTCTGTTGCTATTGGCAGGGACTCGCTGGGGGGCTGGTTGTCGCATAATATCTTTTCCTGCTTGCATGAGAGGTTGTGATGAGGATCGTTGTGGTCGTGTTTCGGTATTTTGCGGGGACCCCTGTTGTTTCAATGATTGTATCCCAGCTGTTACGGCGCCTAATTTGCTGCCAGTGATGAGGGAAAGGAGTGCCGAACTATTTCCTTCGAGCGCCAACTCTTCTTTTTGATGGCGCAAAATACACAATACAGTCATTGCAGTCCAACCAGGGAGCACATCAAGCACTGGCAGCATACCAGCAAACCCTCCCCCAACAGCATAGCGGAAATAAAAAAGATTATTAAACGCCAACAGGAGTAAAAACCCAGAGCCCAAGGTAATGCTGATGCAAAAACTCAGAACTATACCAAGCCCGATACCTATAGGGGCACCAACCGGGCTAATAATTCCACCCGCTATAGCACCTGTTGCACAATTTGCCACGCCAGAAACCACACCACTTGAAGCTGTTGCGCCAGCAACACAACCAGCAAGCGCAGCGCCAAGCGGTGTTAGGGCCATGAGCGCACTGCCCATAGCAAAACAAACCCAATAGACAATCGCCTTGAGGCCATCGATAAAGAGGGCGACAAGAATGAAAGGCATGTAGCGCAACATGGCTCTATTGTACCGCGGTTGGCTCTGGTTGTGCGGGGATATTCCCAGCTTCGGCGGCACGCTGTTTACGCAGCGCGAGCACCTGTGAAGGGTCAGAAGTGATTATTTGGTCTTCGGTGTAGGAAGCTATCACTTTAATAGCTACATGCTTGAGCCCCGCAAAGAATATCCCCTCCCCCACGTCGCTCTCGAGCAAAAGATACTTCTCTTCGTCAGAGAGATTAAAGGTTTTTTGGAGATTGTCGATAGTGGTCGGCGATTGTTTGAGCAAAAGTTGGATAGATGAGTTGGTGATCATGGGGAGCCCATAGGGCGACTTGAGGAAGTCGTCGAC
>CAYSPK010000090.1:0-2169 GCA_964432905.1 uncultured Candidatus Saccharibacteria bacterium
CTCGCTATACGAAGGTGACATACTCCACTTGCCTGCGGGGGCGAGCGCGCGTCTTTTGGTTGGTAGTGGATTCAGTAGAACACCTGTTGTTCTTGTGGGACCCACCACATATACTGTGCCGGCTCCCGCTCAATAGCTCACTACAAAATAAAGCAGGTTTTTGGTATAGTGCCTGTGTCCATCATCCGCCCATAGCTCAGTTGGTAGAGCAGCTCCCTTTTAAGGAGACGGTCGTAGGTTCGAGCCCTACTGGGCGGACAGAGGTTTGTGTTTTAGTACAAACAGTGCGATGCCCGCCGAGACCGAGACGTTGAGCGACTCTTTTGTGCCGTGCATCGGGATCTCCAAAATAGCATCACACCGAGCGAGCAGGGGTTTTGAGACGCCCCGCACCTCGTTGCCCATAATAACGACGAGCTTTTCGAGCGAGACACCCGGAGGTAGTGAGAAGCTAAAAAGATCTTGCGAGCCTAGGTCTTGTTCAATGGCAACGATATAAAAACCCTGTGCACTCAATGTTGTAAGTGTTTGCCCGGGTGTCTTCACATACACCCAAGACATGGTTTTTTCAGCGCCGAGCGACACTTTAGCAAAGTCACTGCGCTCGCGCCCAAAGCGGTCTTTAGGAGTGGGGGAGTAGCCTGAGAGAATAATCTTCGAAACACCGGCCGCATCCGCAGTGCGGAAGAGAGAGCCGACGTTATGGACGCTGCGGATATTGTGCGCGATGAGTATCACGAGCCCATACTACACACTCTGTTTTTAAAGTGGAAGGTCGAAGGCGAGTGCTCCGGCGCCGGTCCACAAGAGCGACACGCAGATGATAAGGAGCAGTATGTAGGTTGCGCGAGTGAAGGGGAGTATCTGGTGGTAGTGCTTGAGGCCAAGCAGGTGTTTGAAGACAAGTAAAATACCAATAATGGCCGCCCATTGGGTGTTCCATCCGACAAAGAGACAACCACCTACAGTGATGAGGAGTGCGGCGTGCGCCCACACCATCCACTCGCGCATAGTGCCCACGACCGGCACTTTCATGCCAACAAGCTCGCGCTTCTCTCTGGCAACAAATCTTGCCATGTAGAAAAAGTAGCCAGCGATCGTGAGGCGCAGTAGGGTCGGCACAAAAAACATAAGAATGAGCAGGCTTGGAAATGGATTCAACATATATTAGGTGGTTGCGTTATCGCTAGTAACTTGCTGGGGGGCCGGTTGGTTTGTTGGGGGTGGGTTCGCAGGATTGATAAAAAACCCTTCGGTATTGAGCTGGCTTAACCCTCCGCGCACCCAAATAATCGCTATCAGTATCGCTATAAACGCGACAAGGAGGAGCAATGGCTCCCACGGGTTGCCGGCGCTTGGTGCATCTGACATGTGTTTATTCTACCGTACCCTGCGGCTCACCCAAAAGCTTGCGCAGCTCCTCTGTGGCGACACGTTTATCGCTCCAAGGCTCTTTGGTGCCATGCGGGCCCATGATGTACGGGTCGGTGCCTTTGCCGGTGAGAAGTACGACGTCGCCGGGGCAGGCCTGCTTGAGTGCTTCGCGGATAGCTTCGCGGCGGTCAAAGACAATATGTGGCGTGTGCGCGGTAAAACCATTCGCAATATCGCTGAGGATTTTGTGCGGATCTTCATCATACGGGTCTTCGTTGGCGAGTATGGCGACGTCGCAATATTCGTCGGCGATGCGGCCCATCTCGGGGCGCTTCCATTGGTCGCGCCCACCACCCGTCGAGCCCATCACAACAATGATGCGGCGGTGTGGGTCGCTCGTGCGGTAGGTTTCAAACAGCGCCTTGAGCGAGTCAGGCGTGTGCGCGTAGTCAACCACCACGGCAAAATCTTGGCCCGCCTCGACGCGCTGTGCGCGACCTTCAATAGGCCCCACATGCTCGAGCGCTTTTTTCATGGTGGGCAGTGGTATACCCATCGCGCTCCCGAGGCGCAGTGTGGCGAGTATGTTGCGCAAGTTAAAAAGCCCCGGCAGCGGCACACTAAACACCTCGTGCTCATACATAAACCGCACACTCGTGTCATCTACGTTGTAGGGCTCGGCATCTTTGAGTGAAAAGGGCACCCGCACTTCAACCGGGACAGCAAGAAACTGCGCGCCATAGGTATCTTCACTATTCGCCACAATGATGCGCGGGCGCTTGGGTGAGCGGGTAA
>CAYSPK010000091.1:0-2154 GCA_964432905.1 uncultured Candidatus Saccharibacteria bacterium
AGTTTACGTATTGAAGTGTCAGGATGGTTTTATATTGGGTGTACAGACGATATTTCAGATAGAATACTAAGACATCAGAACGGGTACGTACCCGCTACAAAGGACAGACGGCCACTAGAATTAGAACAGATATTTGGATTTAAGGACAAACACAAAGCATATAATTTTGAAAAATATCTAAAATCAGGTTCAGGAAGGGCTTTCTTGAATAAACATTTTGGTGATTAAAATAGAAACCACCCAAGCGAGAGGTTTTATTTTGTGCTACTTTTTATGAACACCCCGCGCCGCTTGACAAAACTAAATAAGTAGTATACTACAGTTCTCGTAAGCACATTTCTAATAGGTATAGGTGGGAGAAGATAGATGAACATAGAAATGCTCGAGACCGTGAAGGCTGAAATTCGTCGACTCGTCGACGAGGCTGAGGCCGATATCAAGGTCGTCCGTCTTGATGTCATGGTGGGTGATAATAATACAGACACCTACGCTGCCTTTCGTGTGATTGCGCTCGAGCCGATCGACGCCGCGATGATAGAATTCACTAAGCGACTTGGGATCGACGTGACGCCGGAACTGGAACTGGCGGTGAAGCAATACATGCGTGAATACCGCAGGTTGACTGGCAAGGTCTCTGACCACGAGTGGGAGTCGGGCCCCTGCGACTACGCCATGGGGAAAGCGTTGGTTGCTGGCATTGAGATTCATGTCTGCTTCCTATACGCCGAGGCGGAGTTCGAAGCCAACGAAAATCGTACAGACGGCGAACTCTACTACACGACCAAACTGTCTCCGGACTCCTGGAGTGTCGAGAAGACAAGCGAGAAGATCACTTTCTGACCACAACCGTTCCAACAAACGCAAAAATCGTTTGGAGGGACGGTTTTTTGCTTTATAGGCTTAAGGTCGTTTTGCTATACTGCTTCTATTACTAGAATGCTAAGCTTCCCATGACGCAAGAGACAGCACTCACGATACTTAAGACCGGTGCCAACGTCTTTTTGACGGGCGAGCCGGGGAGCGGCAAGTCGCATACCATCAACGCGTATGTGGCCTATTTGGCGTCTCAAGGTGTCGAGGCGTCAGTGACTGCCTCGACCGGTATCGCGGCGACCCACATAGACGGCATGACGATACACTCGTGGTGTGGCATCGGAGTGAAAGAATTTTTAAGCGAGTATGACCTCGACCAAATCGCGCAAAAGGAGAAGGTGGTGCGTCGTGTGCGCCTCGCCCACGTACTCATTATTGATGAAATTTCCATGCTCTCGGCCTCGACCTTGGATATGGTCGACCAAGTCTGCCGGACACTGCGTGGGAGCGAACGCGCGTTTGGCGGGCTCCAGGTTATTTTTGTCGGCGACTTTTTTCAACTCCCGCCTATTGTCAAAGCGCGTCATACGCCCGAGACGCTCACGCTCGACTATGACGAGCCGCGCTCGCCGTTTGCTTTTACTGCATACTCCTGGCAGCGCGCAAACCCGCTCGTATGTTATCTCCACGAGCAGCACCGCCAAGAGGATGCCGAGTTTCTCGAACTTTTAGGTGCGATGCGGCGTGGTAGCCCGCAGCGCACACACCACGCACTCCTCCAGTCGCGCAAGGTCGAGCCCAAGAAAGGGCAGGAGCCGACCAAACTCTTCCCCCATAATGCAAATGTGGATTCGATAAACGAGCGAGAGTTGGCGCGACTTGGTGGCATACACCACACCTATGACATGACCTCGCGCGGCGCGCCGCCGCTTGTCGAGGTGCTCAAGCGCAACTGCCTTTCGCCCGAGCGGCTACAACTGAAGGTCGGCGCGAAAGTTCTTTTTACAAAAAATGACCCTGAGGGTGACTATGTAAATGGCACGATGGGCGAGGTGGTCGACTTTGCCTTTAGTCGGCAGCCAATAGTAAAGCTCAAGAGTGGCCGGCGGCTCGAGGTGGGGCCGGTGGAGTGGTCTATTCTTGACGGTAACAAAAAGTTGGCAGAGATAACGCAGTTGCCGCTGCGACTCGCATGGGCTATCACCGTGCACAAGAGTCAGGGTATGTCGCTCGACAGCGCGCTCATGGATCTTTCGCAAGCATTTGAGTATGGCCAGGGGTATGTGGCGCTTTCGCGCGTGCGCACGCTCGGCGGGCTCTATCTCATGGGGGTTAACGAGC
>CAYSPK010000092.1:0-2150 GCA_964432905.1 uncultured Candidatus Saccharibacteria bacterium
AAGAATAGTTTTTATGAATTCTGTGTTTCATGATTGATTAGACGTGTATAGAAAACAGTAAGTTAATATACATTTCAACAAATATATAAAGGTTAAGGCGCTTTTCTATACAAGTCGCGATTAATTAGTGGATCACCTTCTGCTTTAATCACGTCTTTGATATATGCCCAGCGGATAACCTCTTTTTTAATTTATATTTTGTGGAAATGAAAAAAGTAGCGCGTCGGTTAACAGCAGCGATTGGTAAAAAACAAGACTTGACCCTATTGTTCTCAAACCCATTGATTCTTCGCAAATCATGCGAATGAGAATCGGGATAACTGCATTTTTTTGGGATTATTGCCGCTTTCTATTGCCGTGATTCTCCCCCAAAATAAAGGTATCCCAACACCCATCACGAGAATGCGCCGCCATGATCCTGCTGCTGACCCTCCACGATATCGCCCGCATCGTCGCGCACCAAGGTTTGCCGGGCTTCATCGGCAGTCTGGTCCGGCAGATCGAGGACGATCTCCATCGCTGGAACGAGTTCGACAAGAGCACTCGTGTCGCCAGCCACTCCGAGCTCGGGGTGATCGAGTTGATGCCGATCTCGGACGCACGCACGTACAGCTTCAAGTATGTCAACGGCCACCCTTCCAACACCCGCATCGGACTGCCGACGGTGATGGCGTTTGGCGTGCTCGCCGACGTAGCGACAGGCATACCGCGCCTGCTGAGCGAACTGACGCTGATCACGGCGTTCCGCACCGCGGCGACCTCGGTGGTGGCTGCGCGCATATTGGCTCGTCCGGACAGCCGCACGATGGCGCTGATCGGCAACGGCGCGCAGGGCGAATTCCAGGCACTGGCGTTCCACCACCTGATGGGCATTGCCGACATCCGCCTCTACGACATCGACCCAACTGCTACCTCCAGGCTGCTGGATAACCTGGCCGGGACTGATGGGCTAAGGCTGACTGTCTGCCACAGCACACGCGAAGCAGTGCAAGGCGCCGACATTGTCACAACCGTCACCGCCGAGAAGGTGCTGGCAACCATCATCAGTGAAGACATGCTCGAGGCGGGCATGCACGTCAACGCGGTCGGCGGCGACTGTCCGGGCAAGACTGAGCTGGCGGCCGGAGTGCTGGCGCGCGCCAAGGTGTTTGTCGAGTACGAGCCGCAGACGCGCCTGGAGGGCGACCTGCAGCAGATGCCGGCCGACTTCGCCGTCACCGAGCTGTGGCAGGTGCTGACCGGCGCCGCCGAGGGCCGCACCAGCGGCGCCGAGATCACGGTGTTCGACTCGGTCGGCTTCGCGCTGCAGGACTTTTCCGCGCTATGCCTGGTCGAGCGCCACGCACGCGAGATGGGGCTGGGCGAGAAGGTCGCGCTGATCCCAGACATGGCCGACCCGAAAAATCTGTTCGGTCTGTTGCGCGCTTGATTCTGTAGTGATTACCGGCGAAATGGACAAGATCGTCGCCAGCCGGCGCTGTCCGAACGATTTGAGCAAGATTGTTGCGCTGCTGGAACCACACAGGGCCGAACTGGCCGGGTAGTAATCGAATCCACCTGCAACTGGTACCGGCTGACCGATGGATTGGTGGCGTCGGGCTATGAGGTCAAGCTAACCAACACGGTTTTTTGCGGTTGCGATCATTGAGGATCGCAAATGCAAGTGAATCGACGGACCGAACGACCTTGAAACTTGGCCAGCGCTTCGGCGGTTTTTAACAACTCATCCAATATGTAGCCTGCGCCGGCCGGTCGTTCGCGCCACATTAAAAACATGAGATTTTCTCGCCCGACTGTTGCCACCCCCACTTCCTTAATTCTTCTGAAAGTCTGGATTTCTTGAGAATTTTTATCTTACTTTTCTCCTGAACTTCATCTTTTTTCGTTGGAGTAATTTCTTTTTCGTAACGATCAAGAATGTCAAAAAGAGTAGTTTTTTCTATATAGTGTAGTCACGATCTTCAGGATATGAGAGGCTGGGTGGGTCAGGGAAGGGGACTCGTATGAAGGATTTGAAGCCCGCATACCGCCGGCACGATATATCCGATGAGACCTGGACCTTGCTGGAGCCACATCTGCCCGGACGCAAAAGCGTCTGGGGCGGCATTGCCAAGGACAATAGAACCTTTATGAATGCAGTGTTTTGGATA
>CAYSPK010000093.1:0-2042 GCA_964432905.1 uncultured Candidatus Saccharibacteria bacterium
CCCAATAGAATACAGGGATTCCCAGAAATTGCAAATTAGTTGCCGGTGACGGTTATAGGGATGCTGGTGAGGCGGTTTTTTGCCGAATCTCTGAGAGTGACCGTATAGGCCCCGGGGGCGCTGTAGTTGTGGACTCCACCGCAGGTATTGGTCGAAGTTGTGCATGTATCATTCACCCGCACCATCGCCGAGCCGTCGCCGAAGTCTACATAGCCGTTACCAAACTGTGGGGAGACTGCATAGGCAACAAGCGGCAACGAAGCGCCGCTGACGGGCACCGCGGCTATCCTGTTGCCTGCTGCCACCTGAGAGATAGCACTGTTGAGAGCGGCGGTGGTTGGTGATATTGCATTCGAGGTTGTGGCAGGACTACTTGTTGCCGTGGGTGCTGTAATAACAGGAACAGGTGCGGTGCTCGTGGTTTTATTTGTTGAAGAACTATCGGTAGTGGGGGCTGGGGCGGCAGACGCACCACATACCATAGCGGCGCGAGTTGAAGGGCCGACGACACCAACAGCGCTGATGCCGTGGGCCTTTTGCCAGTTTATGACCGCTTGACGCGTTGCGGGGCCAAAGTAGCCGGTTGGATTTGTAATACCGAGCATTTGCTGGAGCTTGGTTACCTCGCCGCCCGTTGTTGCATCAGTGGCGCCGATATAGAGATTGTGCGAGAAGCCAAAGCAGCTATTCCCTGCCCCCGTCTGTCCCGAAGATTGCGAACCTGGAGCTGCCTGCCCACTAAGAGCCGCTTGGACATTGTTGATAGTGTTTTGGTCAGCACCAAACGATTGCAGGAGCGAGAGGATAGCCTGTACCTGGGTCTGGGTGAGTCCTGCCGCGTGCACCGGGACACTCGTAAACAATACAAGTGCCGCAAGAGAACCGACCAAAAAATGGATAGTTTTTGAATACATAGGGGAGGGGTTTTTGCTACTAGTACCCTCTAACGATACCACCCTAGCGGTTTGCCGCTAGGGTGGTTGTGAACATGAAAATTTTTGATCTTTGCTTGCTTATATGATCTCAAAAGACTTTGTCTTTGAGATAGGGCGGCATGAGCGGATAGTCACATGGTCGCCTTCCTTGGCCTTGTTGCCTGGATTGTGCGCGTGGTACTTCTTGGTGATCTTCATGTACTTCTTGTACTTTGGGTGCTTCACATAGCGAAGGACCGCCACGACTGCCGTGTCCTGCATCTTGTCCGAAGTGACGACACCGCGAAGTGTCTTTTTGTGTACTGCCTTTTCAGGAGTTGTGGTGGTTTTGGTAGCCATATTACTGTGCTTGTTGCGCGGTGACTTCGGTCAGAGCGCGCGCGATCTCCTTACGCAAGGTGCGTGTGAGCTTCACATTGCGATTTTTACTACCTGCAGCCGAAAAACGCAAGCCGCGTAGCTCTTCACGCTTCTTGAAGATGAGCCCTATGAGCTCGTCTGCACTTTTACCTTTGAGTGATTGTTTCTTAGTAGCCATAGTAGTTTTTTACTCGCGAGTAACCACTTTTGCCTTCAGTGGGAGCTTCTTGGAGGCACCGATGAGCGCCTTGACCGCGGTAGCGTCTGCGACACCGTCTACCTCAAAGAGGATGCGGCCCGGCCACACCTCGACCTCGTAGCCCACCGGATCGCCCTTGCCTTTACCAAGCTTCACTTCTGGCGGTTTTTGAGTATAAGGCTTGTCAGGGAAAATGCGGATCCAACTCTTACCGCTTTTACCGAGATTGCGAGCAATGACCTTACGGGCGCTTTCGATTTGGTTGGAGCGGACGCGCGCATGAGTGGTCGCCTTGAGCCCGTGGCTGCCAAACGACACCTCAGCGCCACGCGACGCGAGCATCGCGCGCTTTGGGTTACGGCGGAAGGTGTGTGACTTGCGGAATTTTACTTTCTTAGGAAACAACATAAGCCAATTTTATTTCTCTTTACCCTTACCCTTCTCCGCAAAAACTTCACCGCGATAGATCCACACCTTGATGCCGATAACGCCAAGCGGGAGATTTGCGCGCTCGCGGGCGTAGTCAATATCTGAGCGGAAAGTTTGCA
>CAYSPK010000094.1:0-1822 GCA_964432905.1 uncultured Candidatus Saccharibacteria bacterium
GTAAGAAGCTGCATCGCTTCAGTTTTGTGTACCACCTCGCCGCGCACCAACACCGTGTCGCCAATAAAGGTGGGCTCTTTAAAGGTCAAAGATTCGCGCACCAAAAGCGCCTTGGTACCCGGGAGTCCCATGCCCACCAAGCGCGAAACAAGTGCACCGAGGTACATACCGTGCACGACCCGCTGCCCAAACTGCGTCCCTTGCGCATACGATGCATCAACATGCAAAGGATTTTCGTCACCACTGAGCTTTGCAAAAGCGAGTACCTGATCTTCGGTAATGGTTGTTTCAAAAGAAGCATGATCGCCCACCACAATATCGCCAAACGCTCGTGTGCTCATAGTGCCACCCCTTTGGCGCGTAGCGCTGTGCGGATAGAACCGAGCGTCTCAGCACTTAATACTTCGTCCATAGTGAAAGAGACATTGAATTCCTTTTCGACATCAGCAATAAAGAGTAAATAGTTCATTGAGTCCCAGTCGGGGATATCTTTTGAAGACAACTCGTCGCGTACCTCTGTCTCCGGTATATTAAATTTTTCACTCACCAATTGTTCAAATGTTTTCATATAATTGAATCCATGCGGGAGTACTAATTTCTTGCGTAAGGTCGCGCATACCGTCTTCGAAAAACTCACTCACAAACTCACGCGCCGGTGCATTTTTCGGCGTCTCTTCAAGCGCAACCGAGAGGCGCTTGGCTCCAGCGTCACGCGCGTGTTTAGCAATAGTGCCAACAAACACATGTTCCCCCCCCCGGCCAAATACCCGGCAACTCATGAGCAAGGACTCCACGTGCCACTCTCGCTCACCCACCCTCACGAGAGCATACGCGATGACTCCATAATCACCAAATGCATCTTCGAGCCGCGCCCAATAGACACGGTAGCCAAGGTCGGCAAGATACGCACGCAGCTCCTCCTCGCTCGTGGGGCGCTTGAGGGTGTTAAACTGATTTGTTTTTTCAGTGAGCTGTGAAAGGCGTGAGACGCAAGAGTCGTCATCGACAAACACATGGAGTGCAAGCCCCAGGCTCGCGAGAAACTCCTCTTTTGTCGCATGCCGCTTCTCCTCTTCGCGGCGCAGCCGCTCAGTCACATACAAATTGCCGCGCATTTTGTCTTCGTCGGTGATGACTGCAGCATCAAAATAGTTGAGTGAATGCAAAAAACGTGTGTACTGTTTTGGGTCCTCGGGGAGCTCGGGCACTGCAACCTCGGGGAGCACGGCGCGCACGAGCGCGCGATTGGTCGGGTCATCATCAAGAAACACCATAGAGTCAAGCCCGATGTTGAGCTCTGCCGCGAGCTCACGCAAATTCTCGGCCTTGTCTTGCCAGTTGATGCGGTATGCAGCAAAGTGCTGCTCTTTGAGGATCATGTTGGGGTGCGAGCGAATAACCGCCCACGCATCATCCGGATTATTGCGGCTGTTAATGGCAAGCAAAATACCACGATCCCAATAGTCGAGTATCGCTTGCTGAAATGCAATAAAACTATTCCCTGGCGGATCGAGTGAGAGTGCAATACCCTCCGCACCATCCTCGCCCACAATGCCGCCCCACAGTGTGTTGTCTAAGTCGAGTACGAGGCACTTCTTCATAGCATCATACTAACGAGAAGTGCCTGCCACAGCAACGGCTGCCGCCAGCGCAGCTGTATGGGTGATAGAAATCGCTACCGGCAATCTCTTTTTGCCCCGCCAGGCCTCGGGCTTCCCTGCCTTCGTGCGCTTAATTTCAATGTCTGCAAATGGATACCGCTCGACGCCAAGCGCCTTGCTCACAGCCTCCTTGGCTGCAAAGGTACCCGCCAAATGCGTGG